>JABMSE010000003.1 GCA_013204645.1 Candidatus Saganbacteria bacterium
AAATCAACAGAATTAATTCTGTTGATTTTAAAGGTGGAACCGAGACTTTAGTCTCAGGTTCCCTAGGTTAAAATATGCGAAGTGTCCAATTTGCGTCACCTCAAATAAGAGGCCAGTTCTTAAGATTTATAGGGGCTAATCTTCTGCTTAGGGGCCACAGACATTCAATGTTGTTTGCTTGCCAGACAATGCAAAAAGGAAGTCCCAGGGTGAGTGTAGTTATTTTAAGCCGCAAAAGTAGCATGCAGTTTCTGGGAGATATAGAGCAATTAGAAACCTTCCTACAAATCCTCGAAGATAATGAAATTGACAATTTCAGAAAAGCTGGAACGATCTTGGCAAGATTAATTGATTTTGGCAAAAGAAACGACATTTCTCCTAATGCGATTTTTTCGCTAAACGGGGCTTATACTCAAGCCGGAGATAATTGGAAAAGTTTAACCACTCAGGCTTGGGACCAAATAATTTCAGGCAATCTGCGTCCCGGGGTAGAATTATCGGCCGGAGTTTCAAGGACCGCCTCTTCTGCTCAACCTATTGTGGTTAGGAGTGTTGCTCAGATATTGGAACGAGCAGCAAAGTTAACTGCCGGGGATGAAGCCAAACTGTTCTGGTTTGAAGCTGCACAAATCTATCAAGCAGAAGAAAAACCAGGACCAGCTGCCTATGCTTTTGACGAACTGGGACTATTAACTCCTACTTGGGGGGAAGAACGCGGTTCCTACCTAGCGGCAGCCCAACGGTTGTGGGTTTTAGCAGAAAGGCCTGATTTAGTTGCTCACAGTAAAGCTGAAGCCATAAAATGTGAAATAGGCAAAGAAGCGCAGGAGGCATGGCTCAAAGAAGCAGAGGAAATGGAAGGGAGAGATAGACCCGAGGCAGCTGCTTTTTGTTTTCGGCAAGCAGCGGAACGCACTCCTGATCAGCAAGATGCCAAAAACTTATATCTAAAAGCGGCACGATGTTTTAGAAGAGTGAAAAGGGGCAAAAGTGCTGCTCTTATGCTGATAAAAGCAGCAGAAAATTCGAATTCAGATGAAATTCTTGACTTATTAGTTGATGCGGCAAGGTTGTTTGCCTTGGGCAGAGATTTTGCTCAGGCACGAGAAACTTATCTTACATTAGGAAAAAGAAGAGACCTTGTTTCTAATGCACTTTCAGGTCAACTGGAAGAACTGGCTGCGGTTTGCGGAAGGCTAAGTGCTGATTGGGATGAGGAAACCCACAGAGAACAAAATCAATTGCATGCCGAACTTTTAGCTGCAACAGATAGGCCGGAAGCCGCTGCTCGAATTTATGACTATCTTACTCAACACTCACCTGATTCTGAGATAAAGGGATTGCAAGTAAGAATTGCAGAACTTTACGCAGCAGCAGGCCTTTGGCAAAAAGCTGCTCAAAGTTATGGCAAAGCAGCTGAAAGGGAAACTGATCCTGCCGTAGCAAGTAAGCTCTGGGGAAATGCTCGAAAAAATTATGAGAAAGCGGACCGATCTCGTGAAGCGACCTTCTGCGCAACTAAAGAAAGGCGTTTAGCACGAAGGATTGCGAAATCTACAACAGATGTTACTCTTGCAGAACGCAGCTTACGCTCTGGTAGTTTTCAGTCCGCAGCAATTAATTTTGCTAGCGCAGCTAGATCTACCCAAGGAAGTGCTGTTGTACCACTTCTTATTAAAGCTGGCGATAGTTTTATTTTAGCGGGTCAGTCAGATCGTGCTCGCAAGGAATATGTAAAAGCAACCCAAGCCGCAGACAGTGAAGCAGTTCCTGACCTCTTAGCCCAACTCGTAGGGAAGTGGCTTGCTGCAGGGGAAAAAGGAGAAGCAGCTGCTTTTCAAATGAGGCTTGCAAAAATGTCTGAAGACAGCGTTGCTCTCCAAGCCTTCAGACGAGCCGCAGAATTATTTGAGGAAGCAGGAGAAGATGGAAAAGCAGGAACTGCACTGTCTCAAGCTGCAGATCATTGTCGAGGAGAGGAAGCCGCAAACCTTTGGCAAAAAACAAGAACGCTTTGGCAAAGAACAGGCAAGCTAAAGGGAGTGCCCATTACCTATCAAAAAGAAGCAGAAAACTCAACTGGTGATAGAGCCAGAAGACTCTGGGAAAAGGTAGCAAAGCGCGACCTAGAAAGAGGGCAACCAAAGTATGCATTAAAATCCCTCCATCGAGCCCTTGAAAACGCCAGTGGAGACGACATCCCAAGACTTACAGCGCAGATTGAAAGACTTGAGGCGCAATTAGAAATCTAATAAAAAAGTGATTTTTCAAAAAAAGGCGGTGAAGATAAATGGTAATGAGTATATATAAATTATTAGTGCCATCTATAGGAAGCAACCAAAGGGTCATATCCGGAACTGCAGCCGAGACTACGATGAGACAGTTGCAAGCAAGGGGAACTCGCAGCAACGCCCAAATATGGAACATGCTCGATGGGCATACCCTAAGAATCATAATGCAAGCTAGAGGCATTGATACCTTTGGAACCACAGATTTGCTCCTTTTTAAAGATATTTTGAGACATATGGGATTAGAGGGTTTCCCAGGTTTGCCGGCTACAAATGTCTTTTGTATTGACCAGCAATGGGTTTTTGAAATAACTAGAGCCGAGAATCCTGACATCGTGGAATTTGTTAGTGATGATTACGGAGTACACACACAAACAGCGGGCCCTATGGAGTTAAAACCTCTAAAAGGTGGGGCAGGCATAAACTGGATACTAGGACATGCCTTTCGATTAAAAGGAGTTAGGTTCACTTGTCTCCCTGCCACTGATGTTGTAAAACAAGGTGGCCTTGAATCCTCAAACATGGTTATTGGAGCCGCAACTGCTGCCGGCAGCATATTAAGAGGGATAGATTGGGATTTAGGAACAATATTTACTGAGGCGACGCGTTGGGAAAACGATGTTCTGGGCGGATTAACTGGCGGACAGGGTTTAGCAGCTGGAATTCTGGGTGGAGCCCATTCTGTTGAGTGGGCCGCACACATGCATCCTTATGCAGGAGTTGCCAGAGAGTTATTTGGTCCGGAAAGATATGGGGAATTTGAAGCACATGTAGGTTTTCTGCTTCCGGTTAGCAAAGATGAGGATCGTGCCTCAGTTGATATAAACCAGCAATGGACCGCCCATGCACTGACCAAAGAAGGAAGCAGGGTACAATCTGTGTTCACAAAATTGTCGCAACAAGCCGCTGCTGGTTACAGTGCGCAAGCAAGAATCAATTGGGCAGCGGTGACAGATGCGGTTCAACAACAGACCGATATTAGGGCAAACATATGTCCTGCATTCTTGGGTGGAGTTGAAGATTTGGCAAGAGCTTTAGTTGTAAGACAAGGCGATAGAATACTAAGAGCAATTGCTAGGCCTGGAGCAGGTGGACCAGGTACTCCAGTTTTAGTTTATTCAACAACTGAAGAACTCGCAAGAGAAGCCGTGGAGCTCGTTGAAAATAGACTTGATTACAGATTATCCCCTACTCCAATCCAGTTTGAAGGAATAAGAGAGGCTGGTTTTGCTGTTCCTGCGCAGCCAATTGAGATTAGGGAAAGCTAATAACGTAAATAAGATTATCATTAAAAGCGGGTTAACCAAGAATATTGAAATTGGATAATTAACAAAATAATTTTACAAATCTGCTAAATTCAGATAGAATAATAGAAGTATGATTAGACTGGATTACCAACGATTTGGCCAAACCGACGGTTCCCCTATAGGTGAGCACCAAGAATTTGGCGCCGCTTCAGAAAAAGTAGTAAACCTTCATAGTTTGCTCATTGAGGGGAAGTCCTCTCTCCTAAAAGACAAAGACGTGACTATGACTGGCTGGAAAATGGACAGCCCCTATGTTTCTCCTTCAGAACTTGATGCAATTGATTCTTGTGCCGCGAAACTAGTTTCTGAAATTGACGATTTTATATCCATTGGCATTGGCGGCTCCTATTTAGGAATCCAGGCCTCAATTGACGCAGTGCGTGGAAGCTTAGAACTTTTTAATCTCCTCTCCCCAAAAGAACGTAAAGGGACTCCGCGCATATTTTTCTTAGGGCACAACATGGATCCAGCCTATACTGCCCGGATCCTAGAAATAGTTAACCCTAGAAAGCTTGGAGCAGCAGTAATTTCTAAATCAGGAGGAACGGTTGAGCCAGCGGTTGCCTTTGCTATTGTTAAAAAAGTGCTAGAGGAAAACTTGGGCAAGGAAATAGCCGCACAGAGAATCGTGGCTATAACTGACAAGGCAAAAGGAAGCCTTAAGAAATTAGCTGATGAGTTAGGCTACAGAACGTTTGTCGTTCCAGATAATGTGGGTGGTCGCTTTTCAGTAACCTGTCCGGTTGGTTTATTTGCCCTAGCCGTTGCCGGAATAAATATTAAAGAATTTATTGCTGGTGCCCGGGCAGCCGAGGAAGATATTAAAAAGCAACCCTTTGACAAAAACATCTCAATGTTGCGTGCAGTTCTGCGCTTTATTGCCCATAAATATTTGGGATTCGACATAGAGCTTGCTTCCACTTGCGTTTACGATTTAAGAAGTACTACTATGTGGATGCAACAACTTGGGCCAGAGAGTGAAGGAAAACATGGTGAAGGATTATTTATTGTTCCGCAATATTTTACCCGTGATGCTCATGCCGACGGTCAGCTAATTCAAGAGGGAAAAAGAAATTTAATCGAATTATTTTTAATGCTTGAGAAGCCAGCTGAAGACATAATTATTCCAGCAAAAGGAACCCCAGTTGAATATCTCGACGGAAAAACCCTGCATTTTGTTAATACTGCTTTTGTAGAAGGCCTAAGGGATGCCCACCATGAAGGCGGGGTTCCCACAATGAGCTACATTCTTCCTAAACTGGATGCTTATACAATGGGCATGTTATATCAATATGAGATGAATGCTATTGCCTTATCAGGGCTGCTTTTGGGACAAAATCCTTTTATCCAACCTGGGGTTCAGATGTATAAAGATATTGCCAATGCTAAATCGGGGAAACCAGTCTGTTAAATTCCTGTTCAGTTATACATTTAACCCCAAGTTTCTTAGCCTTATCAAACTTTGAGCCCGGTTCGGATCCCGCCACCACATAATCAGTTTCCTTGGATACCGAAGACGAGGGATGCCCCCCAAGCTTTCTAATCAGCTCTTCTGCTTCTGGCCTGGTCATTTTATCCATTCCCCCGGTAAAAACAAAAGTCTGACCTTTTAATGGTTTAAGACCTTTAGCTTTTGCTGCCTTTATCCTAACTCCATCTTTTCTCAAACGTTCAATCAGGTGCTGATTTTCTTTTTCAGAAAAGAAATACTCAAGTGAAGCTGCTGCCTTTGGACCGATCCCAGCAATTTTTGTTAGTTTATCCGCTTTAATATTAAATAAATCTTTTAGGCTGTCATAATGTTGGGCAATCAAGGCAGCCACGGTTCTGCCTACCATCCTGATTCCCAAAGCATATAAAAGCCTGTCATGTGGCCGATCCTTGCTTTTCCTGATTGAATCAATGATATTTTGGGAAGATTTGTCCGCAAAGCGCGTAAGCCCTTGAAGATCTTTTTTGGTAAGCGTATAAAGATCCGCAACATCTTTAACTAATTTTTCATTAACCAATTGTTCAACCACAGCTGGCCCTACATGCTCAATGTCCATGGCTGCCCTGGTGCAAAAGTGGCGGATGCGCTCCTTCACCTGCGCCGGACATCTGGCATTTATACAGCGAGTTATAGCTTCTCCCTCTGGTCGATAAAGCTCTTCTTTGCAAACCGGACACTTAAGGGGCATATGAAAGTCTTTTTCGCGGCCGGTGCGTTTTTCTTTGACCACTTTGACAACTTCAGGAATTACTTCCCCTGCCCGTTGTACTACCACGTGATCGTGGATCTTGACGCCTTTGCGCTTGATCTCATCTTCATTGTGAAGAGTGGCTCGTTTAATAGTCACGCCTGCCAGATGAAAGGGTCTTAGCTGAGCCACAGGAGTAATAGCACCAGTCCTGCCCACCTGGACATTGATCTTTTCTAAAACAGTTATTGCCTGCATAGGAGGATATTTATAAGCGATAGCCCAGCGAAAATTCTTTGTTGTTGATGCTAATATATCTTGATCTATAAGGTTGTTTACTTTAATAACAATACCATCAGTATCATAATTCAGTTTTTTTCTCGCCTCTTCCCAATATTGAACGTATTTTTTAACCTCTGCAAGATTTCTGCAAAGTTTTGTGTTTGAATTAACATTAAAACCCAGCTTTTTTAAATATTGAAGGACGTCATAATGCGCGCAAATTTTCGTCGTACTCAAAAAACCATGATAGATAAATAGACCTAAAGGACGAGAAGCCGTAATCCTAGGATCCAACTGTCTAACTGAACCCGATGCAGCATTTCTTGTGTTAGCAAATAAATTTTCACCCTTTTTTTCCCTCACTATATTGATCTTTTCAAGTGCGTCATGTGACAAATAAACCTCGCCTCTTACCTCGCAATCAATGGGCTTAGAAAGTTTTAAGGGTATATTTTCGATGGTCTTAAGATTAGTTGTGACATCTTCACCTCGCTGTCTATCGCCACGCGTTACACCTCTAATAAAATCCCCCTTTTTATAAATCAAGCTAACAGCTAATCCGTCAATCTTTAATTCGCATACATATTCGATATGGCTCTTATTTAAACCCTTCTGAATCCTCTTATTAAATTGATCTAAACCCTCAAAATCACTAACAAAACCAAGGGAATAAAAAGGAATCTTGTGACGAATTGTTTTAAATCCTTTTGCAATTGCACCACCTACTGTTTGTGTTGGTGAATCAGGCTTAATAAATTCAGGGTATTTATTCTCAAGTTGTTCTAGTTCCTTGAATTTTCCATCATAATCTTCATCAGCAATGATTGGTTTTTCTTTAGAATAATAATATTCTTGCTGTATTTTTAGGAACTTTTTCAATTCTTCTGTCTTCTTTTTAGCCTGCGCCTTGTCCATTTAGAACTCCTTCAACTGGAATAATTACCGTGTGCAGCTTTCCTGTCCCGGCCAACGTGATGATCCTGTCCATCTCAACAGCCTGGGTGATATGAAAAGGGTGAGCATAAGTCCTCATAAGTTTTGAAAGGTGGGCCCCACAACCTAGATCATCACCAATATCAGACACTAGCTGCCTAACATAGGTTCCCTTCGAACACATAATTTCAAGGGTCACTTTTGGATGCTCTGACGCTTCAAAATTAATCAGGCGGATATTATGAATAGTTACTTTGCGTGGTTTGCGTTCTACGGTAATCCCTTTTCTGGCTAATTTATAAAGCCTTTGGCCCCCAACCTTAACTGCAGAGTACATAGGAGGAACCTGCTCAATCTCCCCAAGATATTTTCTTAGAGCGTTAGCGACAATGGACATCGGTTCCTCGACTCCGCTCGGCACCGACCCTGAGCTCTGTCGAAGGGTGGGACATTTGTCATTTGTCATTACCTTTCCCGTAGCATCCAAACTATCCGTCCTTATCCCGAGTGTCATCTCTGCCAGATAACCTTTCTTGCCTTCCACAAAATACTGAATAGACTTGGTCGCGCGTCCAAGAAAGACAGGAAGAACACCAGTAGCCATGGGATCAAGGGTTCCTGAATGACCAACTTTTTTAACGCAGGAGAGGTTCCTTATTTTGGCAACAACATCAAACGAGGTCCAAGTTTCCGGCTTATTAACAACAATTATCCCTTCCATAAGTTACACCAAGTATTTTGATGCCTTTAAATATTTCTCGACTTCAGAAACAACCTTATTTTTTGCCGAGGAAAGATCTCCGGCGATAATGGCCCCAGCTGCGCGAACATGGCCCCCTCCCCCAAACCCCTTGGCAATTTCAGACACATTGATTCGGTCCTTGGAGCGAAAATTAACCTTGACCTTATCACCCTCTTGGCGAAATAAAATAGCCACCTCTACCCCATCAATTGAGCGAATCTGATCAACGAGCCCAACCAGATCTTCCCCCTTGGCATGAAAACGTTCCATCATATCAAGAGTTACTGTGGCAAAAGCGCACTTTCGATCTGAAGTGGTCTCAAGATCTCCCAGGGCTGCTGCCTGAATACGAATACTAGTAATGCTTTTAGTATCGTAAATGCGGGTAGTAATGTCATGGGTATCAACACCGGCCCTTAGTAGCTCAGCTGCCATACTAAAGGTTTCGGCTGAAGTATTTTCATAGCGATAATTACCGGTGTCGGTAATCAAGGCTACGTACAAGTTTTGGGCTATCGAGCGGTCAATTGGGACCTTTAAAAACTTTGCCAATTTATATATTATTTCAGCGGTTGAGGAACACCTTTGCACATAATTGATATCCCCATAATTCGTATTATCGAGATGGTGATCGATATTTATAATGGTTTTGGCAATCTGTTTAATAACTATTTTATCGCCTAAACGTTTTATGTCGGATGAATCAACCGCAAACAATAAGTCAAAGTGCTCCCGAGGAGGAACTTTGTTTTTTACCTCTGAGACATCGGGGAGAAAATTATAAATGCGGGGAACGCCATCTTGGGAATAAAGGCTAACCTTAAGCCCTAAACGAGAAAGAATAATAAACAGGGCAATCATAGAGCCAATGGAATCGCCATCCGGGTCAATGTGTGAAACAATGAGGGCGGTTCTAGCTCTTTTTACGGCTTTTTTTATTGCGCTTAAATCCTGCATCTTTTTCTTCTTCTAGTTTTGAGATAATCGAAAGGACTCGGCTACCCTTTGCAAGTGAATCGTCTTGTGTAAACTTTATATCCGGTACCTGACGCATTTCTAATACGCGCCCTAATTTGCCCCGGATAAAACCGGTTGCAGAATGAAGCCCCAGCATACTCTCCTTTTTCTCTGTTTCACTTCCCAAAATACTTACGAAAATTTCAGCGTTTTCTAAGTCAGGAGATAAATCAACCCCGGTAATACTAATAAAACCAATGCGCGGATCGGAAACATCTTCCCTAATAATTTTACTTACCTCTTCTTTTATCAATTCGACTACACGCTCTATGCGAGTCATCGTTTGCGTGCTTTCTCAACAATATCAAAACATTCGATCTCATCCCCAACTTTAAAATTTATATAACCAGAGATGGCAACACCGCACTCATAATTTTGTTCCACCACTTTTACGTCATCCTTGAATCTTTTAAGGGACTCGAGCTTACCCTCGTAAGTTTTTTCGCCCTCTCTAAAAATGCGCATCTTTTTGCCTCGCGCTAATTTGCCATCCTTTACGAAACAGCCGGCAATAATTCCAACTTTTGAGAATTTAAATAAATTACGCACCTCGGCGTGTCCCAGGGTTACTTCGTGATACTCGGGCTCAAGCATTCCCTCCATAGCCAGTTTCACATCATCAATCAACTTATAAATTATATTATATTTTCGAACTTCAACTCTTTCTGCAACACTGACCTCATAAGCATTACCCTCAACTCCCACATGCAAGCCAACCACAATAGCATCCGAGGCACGCGCCAGCATAATATCTGATTCTGTAACCGTACCTACAGCGCGATGAATGATATCTACATGGATATTTCCAATAATTATATGCTGCAATGACTGGACAATCGCATCCATGGAACCTTGCACATCTGCTTTTATGACGAGCTTTAAGGATTTCTTTTCACCTTTTTTAATGTGTTTTGAAAAACCCTCTAGCGAAAGAACCCGCCCCCTTAAGGCCTGGGTTGCCCCCTGAAGATATTTTTCTGCCAATTCTCTCGCTTCTTTTTCGGAAGATACCACTTGGAGTAAATCACCCGAAGTAGGAACAGCTACACAGCCTAGTACTTCCACTGGTCTTGCTGGACCGGCGGAAGCAAGACGCTTACCCGTATCATCAAAAAGTGCACGGACTTTTCCATAAGTACTTCCTAGGGTAAAAATATCGCCTACCTTAAGCGTGCCATTTTTTACCAGAAGATCAGCTACGGGACCTTTTCCCTTATCCAACCTTGATTCTATTACACTTCCAACCGCCACCCCATCTGGATCAGCTTTTAGTTCCTGCACTTCTGCTAGCAAGAGTATCATTTCGAGTAACTCGGCTATCCCCCGTTTCTCTATGGCAGAGGTGTGAACCATAACTGTTTTTCCACCCCAATCTTCACACACCAGCTCATGTTCAGATAACTGCTGTTTAACACGATCAGTATTGGCTTCGGGTTTGTCTACTTTATTAATAGCTACAATTATGGGAACCCCGGCAGCTTTCGCATGGTCAATAGCCTCAACCGTTTGGGGTTTAACTCCATCATCGGCTGCCACCACCAGAACTGCAATATCAGTAACCTTAGCCCCCCGGGCACGCAAAGCAGTAAAAGCTTCATGGCCAGGTGTGTCCAGGAAAGTAACTTTTTTTCCTTGAACCTCTACTTGATAGGCACCTATGTGTTGGGTAATTCCCCCTGCCTCCCCTTCTGCCACCCGGCTTTTGCGAATAGCATCCAATAATTTAGTTTTACCATGATCAACATGGCCCATAATGGTAACCACTGGAGGACGATGTATGAGTTTTTCAATGTTTACCTCTGGGGCCGTCGCGACAGAAACTTTAGGCTTTTTAATGGTAATTTGTATTCCCAAGGGGGCGGCAACTTCGCGGGCCATCTCGGCGCTAATCCTTTGGTTAATGGTTGCCAGGCTTCCTCTTTTCATTACTTCTTTTATAAGATCAGATGGTTTAACGGATATTAAATCAGAAAGTTCTTTCACGGAAATATCTTCGGTGGCAATGACCGGGCCCGTTGGCTTTGCCTCCTCCTCTGGTATAGCTGGTTTTGCTTCTTGCTTTTCTGGCTTCTCTTTTATAGCCGCTTCTTCTTTGGGGCAAAGTACCTCACAAACAACTTGAGCTGCTTCTTCGTCAATTGAGGAAGCAGCTGTTTTCACCACAACCCCCAGATCCTTTAGGGTTTTAATTAATTCCTTTGAGGAAATTTTAAGCTGCTTAGCTAAAGCGCTAACCTTGATTTTTTTTGCTTTTTTTTCTTTGGGCATAGTTTTAAGCCTTTAGTTTTGAGATGGCCTCGAGCGGTATGATGCTGTTGGCCGCACGGACGGGATATCCCATTTCCTTTATTTTCACAATCAGTTCTTTGCTAGATATATTTAGCTCTTTTGCTAACTCGTGCACTTTGGTTTTTTTAAGTAGAGTTTCTTTTTTCTCCGGGGCAGCCTTTTCTTTTGTCTTTGTCTTTTTGTCTCCTTTAGCTCCAGCATCTTTGGCTTCGCTATCTGAGAGAATATCAATTTTCCAACCGGTTAATTTAACGGCTAATCTGACATTTTGCCCTTCTTTGCCTATCGCCAGCGAGAGTTCTTTTTCAGGAACATAGACCCTAGCTGACATTTCCTTTTCATTCAAGACAACCTTACTAACTTTCGCTGGGCTTAAGGAGTGGGTAATAAAGGTTACAGGATCTTCACTGTATTCAATAATATCAACCCTTTCTGTACCCAATTCTCTAACAATATTTTGAATCCGCGTCCCCATGTGGCCGACGCAAGTACCCACTGCCCCGATTTTTTTATCCTTGGAAAGAACCGCCACCTTGGTCCTTTTGCCGGGTTCCCTGGCAAGTGCGGCAATCTCAAGAATGCCATCTTTTAATTCTGGTACTTCCAGTTCAAAAAGTCTTTTAATTAAACCTGGATGGGCCCTTGAAACTACTACAAAGGGTCCTTTGGAGGTCTTTTTGGTTTCAACCACATATAATCGGACATGTTCGCGCTCCCGCAGAGCCTCGCCTGGAATTTGCTCCGCAGCAGACAATACAGTTTCTATCCTTCCCAGATTGATCAAATAGCCGCTATATTCCCTGCGCTGAACCACACCCGTAATTAACTGCCCCTCTTTTCCGCTGAACTCTTCATAAGCCTCGTCTTTTTCTGCTTCCCTAATGCGTTGAATTATAACTTGTTTAGCTGTTTGGGCAGCTAATCTGCCAAAGTTTTTGGGGGTAACATCCTTTTCTTTGTCATCCTTTTTAAGGATTATCCTAAATTCACCCTCATCTGAAATTTTTACTTCAAGGTTGTCATCTTCACCTTTAAATATTTTCTTGGCAGCTGAAAGAAGGGACATACGAATTGCAGAAAGCAGAGCTTCTTTATGAATACCACGTTCACGCTGAATTTCTTCCAGCATTTGAGAAAAATTCTCAATTTTCATCCAAAAACCCCCTTGTAAAAGCAAAAAGTGGGTACTTTTCCCACTTATCTTTCAGCTAAATTATAACAGCTCCCTATTTTGTTGTCAAGAAAAAAGGCCCTCCTCCTAGGTTCCGATAAATCGGAACTTTGGAGGACAGGCCTTTAATCGTAAATAATCCGAAGCGCGCCTGCTGCGGGTGAAGGACTACATCATACCGCCCATGCCACCCATACCACCCATGCCACCGGCTGGCATAGCTGGGGCTTTTTCCGCTTCAGCTTTCTCTGCTACCAAGACTTCGGTAGTTAGAAGAAGGGAAGCAATGGATGAGGCATTTTGTAGTGCCGAGCGTGTTACCTTTAGGGGATCCACAATCCCGGCTTTAAACATATCTTCAAACTGAAAAGTCTGGGCATTAAATCCCATCCCATCTTTTTCCTTCTTGATACGGTCAACTATGATGGACCCTTCCATTCCGGCATTATTGGCAATCTGCTTTAAGGGTTCCTCTAGTGCCCGGCGCACAATGGCAACACCGATTTTCTCGTCAGTTAGCGTGCCAGCTTCGAGTTTGCTGACCTTATCTATGACATGAATAAAGGCTGAGCCACCGCCGGCAATAATCCCTTCTTCAACCGCGGCCCGAGTTGCAGAAAGGGCATCTTCGATGCGATGCTTTTTCTCTTTGAGCTCGGTTTCCGTAGGTGCACCAGCTTTAATTACGGCCACGCCACCGGAAAGCTTTGCTAGCCTTTCCTGGAGTTTTTCCTTATCATAAGAAGAATCTGAAAGGTCGATTTCCTTCTTAATTTGACTGATGCGTTCCTTAATCGCCTTATCAGAGCCGCCACCTTCAATTATGGTTGTGTCATCTTTTCTGACCACAATCTTTTTGGCTTTTCCAAACCAAGAATCTGAAGGGCTTTCCAGGGATAATCCTTTATCCTCAGATACCACTTCTCCTCCGGTAAGGATAGCAATATCCTCTAGCATGGCTTTTCTTCTGTCGCCAAAACCAGGGGCTTTAACAGCAACCGCATTTAGGGTGCCGCGAAGCTTATTTACCACTAGCGTTGCTAGGGCTTCCCCTTCGATTTCGTCCGCTATAATAACCAGCGGTTTACTAAGTTGGACAACTTTTTCCAGGCTTGGCAGAAGATCTTTCACGGCACTGATCTTTTTATCGGTGATCAGGAGTAAGGCATCATCTAACACGCTCTCCATTCTATCGCTGTCCGTAACCATGTAGGGAGAGGAATACCCCTTGTCAAACTGCATTCCCTCAACTACTTCCAGGCTATTGTCAATTCCTTTTGATTCTTCAACTGTTATAACCCCATCTTTGCCCACCTTTTCCATGGCATCGGCAATCAGGTTTCCGATTTCTGAATCATTATTAGCTGAAATTGAAGCAACCTGGGCAATAGCTTCTTTGGTTTCAACTGGCCGGCTCTGCTTCTTAAGTTCAGAAACCACCAGTGAAACTGCATCCTTGATCCCTCTTTTAATCGCCATGGGGTTGGTTCCTGAAACCACGTTTCTCAAACCCTCTTTAAAGATAATTTGCCCTAAAACCGTAGCAGTGGTAGTTCCATCCCCTGCAATATC
>JABMSE010000016.1 GCA_013204645.1 Candidatus Saganbacteria bacterium
GCCATGAAATATGGGATGCCCGAGACTAAAATCAGAATTACCGGACTACCCATTGACCCAAAGTTCTTTTTAAAGGACAGAGAAAAACAGGCGGCCCGCAAGAAAGACCATCTTAAACCCACAACTTTTACGGTGTTAATGATGGGTGGAGGAGAGGGGGCCGGGAGTATGTATGAGATTGTAGAGGAGATGAGCCGTAAAAAACTAAAAACCCAGGTAATTATCATTGCCGGACGCAATAAAAAACTGGAGAATAAATTTAGGCGCAACCAGCAAAAATTTTGTTTTCCCATACGAGTTTATGGGTTTACTGATAAAGTTCATGAGCTCATGGCGGAATCAGATGTTATAATCACTAAAGCCGGGCCGGGCAGTATTGCCGAAGCCTTGGCCATGGATCTGCCCATGATTATTACCTCTTGGCTTCCCGGTCAAGAAGAAGGTAATGTCGAGTATGTAATCCGAGAAAATATAGGAAAGGTTAGTAAGGATCCACAAAAAGTGGTTGAGATACTTAAAAGTTTAATGCAGCCGGCAGAATATGAAAAAATAAAAAAGAATATTAAACGGGTCAGCCGTCCCCAGGCGGCCATGGAGATAGCACATGAGATATTTAGGTTCTTATAGAGCGCAAGGTCACAGGCTTTGGGTCTTTTTGGCTGTTTTTCTAATTGCTTTTTCTTCAGCCGCTTCAGCAGTTTCAGCGGTTCATTTTAGCGACGTTCCGCCTGATTGTTGGGCCGCCAATGCGGTTTATACTTTAGCTAACAAGGGGATAATTGATGGTTATCCAGATGGAACCTTTCGCGGTCACACTTTTATAAGCCGCTACGAAAGCGCGGCTCTCTTATCTAGATTCATAAACTATTTTAACCTTAAGGCGGGGATTGAAGAAAAATTGCTTGAAGAATTAAAAACCGAGGTTGCACTCAGGACGTATAAGCAGGACAAGGAGGAGAAAGAAAACCAGATTTTTGGCTATCTTGCTTCCCATGGTAGATACTCATTTAGTCCCCTTAGTGGCACAAAACTTGATTACCGCCTAAAAGTTAACTGGCTTAAAGAGTTTAGTCCGGATTCAAGTGTTAAAATTTGCTTAGATACAGTAGATGCGGGCTTTAATACAACGGTAACCCGAGATCTTGTCACCCGCCTGTTGGATGTAGAGGGTAGGTTTAAGTTGGGTCCAGTAGATTATAAGGTGAATATTGGGCCTGGTGTAGTTGTTCATAACGAAACTGATGGGCTTTTTCCAAGCTATAATAATACCATTTATATTCGTCCCAAAACTGCTATTGTTGCCTCAACTTCACTTTCAGGGGTGAATCTTAGTGCAGAGTATGTGACCCGGCAGGTTCAACCCTCTGGATTGGTAGGAGTGAATGAGCTAACTGGGAAGCTAACGTATGATTTTGGAAAAGTTGGTTTTCATGTTAGACCCCGTTATTTGTTTGTAATCGATGGCAATCGAGACATTTTGGCCGAGGGTGGCGTCGATATTAGGCCCAATAAGTATTGGGAAACCAATCTTTTCTTATCTGTTGGTAACTTTAGTAAATCAACCAGTGGGATGTACGCTAAGGTGATTCAGAAGCTAAAGGATCCATGGGAAACGGGCACCGATATTGTTTTGCGCTTTGATAAAGTGGGCAGTGGCTATCGCATGGATGATTTGGACAAATACGAGTTTGTCTACTTAAACAATTTCAGCCGCTTGATCTTGGATGGAACAGTTGATGTTGGCTTAAAGATTAAACAACAATTACCTAAGAATTTTTCATTAGAATGGAAGGGTGATTATGTAACTACCGGCGCTTATCAATATGGAGTAGGTTATCCTGGAACTTATTTTCTATGGCAGCTTGGCTTAGATTATGCTTTTTCTTCGGCAATAGCGATGAATACTTTTTATCGGGTATATGAAGTGCCCAGCGGTATGGCCCAGTTTTCTGATCCCGTCCCAACCAGCTCCCAAATGCTTGGGGTGGGGATGACTTGTTCTTTTTAAGGAAGCACCTCTAACTTGCATTGTTCCCGATTATTTCTAAAAATTTGATTTCAAAGTGAAATCCCCCCCAAAAACGGTCGATAAATAAATGGTGCCGGGCATCAATGTGACACAGGAACATAGCAACAAAGAGACATAGAAATGCATAACCTAAAACTAATATCCTTCAATATGCTAGATAGTTTGGAAGGCTTAGGCCTTTCAGAGCTTACTTCTTTGCGAGAAAGAGTTATAGAAAACGACCCTGACAAGAGGGCCGACTTAATCAGAGATCTAAGGCTTTGTGGGCTGGCAATGTCTAGACAGATGCTTGAAAGATTATTTGAGGGAGGAAATGTTGAAATTATTCTCCAGGCTCTTCCAGGAGCAGAAGAACCCTGGATGCCCAATATGGTAGATGTTCCTGGTGGTAGTTTTAAGATGGGTGGGACAAAGTATGATGATGAGAAACCAATAAGGGATGTAACACTTTCAGATTATAGAATAGGAAGAGACCCAGTAACCAATGCTGAATATGCTAAATTTATGGGAGATGGTGGATATACCAAGCAAGAATACTGGAGTGGTGAGGGCTGGGCCTGGAAAGATAGGCAAGCAAAAGCAATCACCGGTCCAAAATGGTGGAAGAGTGGTGAATATAATAGTGGAGTAGATTATCCCAATCACCCGGTGGTGGGGATAAGTTGGTATGAAGCACAAGCATATTGTAGATGGTTAGCAGAAAAGAAGGGGACAGATGTGCGTCTTGCAACCGAAGCAGAGTGGGAATATGCAGCTAGGGGACCTGACTCAAGGGAATACCCGTGGGTAGATGGGGAAGGAATAAGTGCGTGGGATGCAAGCAGATGTAATTTTAACAGCAGTGAAACAACCGAGGTAGGGATCTATCCTAAAGGAGAAAGTTGGTGTGGAGCAAGAGATATGTCCGGAAATGTCTGGGAACGGCTAGGAGATTGGTATAGGGAAGAAGGATACGATCGAGATGATACAAACAATCCCACTGGCTCTACCACTGGGAGGGGGAAAGTTCTGCGCGGTGGTTCGTGGTACGACGATAATCCCGGTGGCTTGCGTAGTGCTTACCGCGACAGCTATCATCCAGAGTACCGCAGCGACGGCTTCGTTGGCTTCCGCGTAGCCGAGGGCAAAAAATGATTATGCTTTATACTTTTACCCTTTTACCCTAAAGAGACATAGAAATGCATAACCTAAAACTAATATCCTTCAATATGGTAGATAGCTTGGAAGGTTTAGGCCTTCCAGAAGCTGCTTCTTTGCGAGAAA
>JABMSE010000004.1 GCA_013204645.1 Candidatus Saganbacteria bacterium
ATGCACCCCTGGATAACATCCGATAAGCCGGGGAAATGCCCGATCTGCGGCATGGACTTAATCCCGGTTTATGAAAGTAAAGAGGCCAAAGGCCAAAAGCCAACGGCAAAAGAGAAGGGGAGCCATGTACAATTAACCAAAAAGCAATTAGAAAATATTAATCTGCAAACCGAAACAGTGGCGAAGAGATCGCTCTTTTTAGATCTTCGGCTGGCGGGAGAAATTGCCTATGATCCTGACTTGCTTGTGGCCGAAGAAGAATTTGTAGCTGCAACTTACGCCGGAGATAGTGATTTGGCAGAATTGGCCAAACGGAAATTACTGGTGCTTGGCTTATCTAAAGAAGAGATCGATCAATTAGCTAAAACTTTTAAAGTTGACTCAAACCTGCTTTTGCCTGAAGCAAGGATGTGGGTTTACGCGGATATTTATGAACATGAACTAAGCTGGGCCAAGGTCGGCAACCAAGTCCAAATAACTTCTGTCACATATCCGGGAGAAACTTTTTCCGGCTGGATCAGGTCAATTGATCCGATACTGAAAGCCAAGACCAGAACCGCAAAACTGCGCATAGAAGTTAATAATCCAAAGTTAAAACTTAAACCGCAGATGTATGTTGACGTTTATCTGTCATCTACGCCGCGTAGAGTTTTAGCTGTGCCCAAGGAAGCTGTGATCGATACCGGCCTGCGCCGCTTGGCCTACGTGGAAAAAGCCCCCGGAATTTATGAGCCAAGAGAGCTTAAGCTTGGTCCGGAAGCGGATGTTTTGGTGAAAGGGCATAAAGTCAAATTCTTTCCGGTTATTTTAGGGATATCAGCCGGGGAAAAAGTTGTTACCGGGGCAAGCTTTCTTATTGATTCGCAAAGCCAGTTAACCGGGGGTTCGAGCGCTTTATATGGTGGGGCATCGGAGGTAAATAACCATGATAGAAAAAATCATTGAGTTCAGTTTAAAAAATAGGTTGCTGCTTATTGCTTTATTTCTGGTACTGATTGGCGTTGGGATTTGGGCTATGAATAATACGCCGATCGATGCCATCCCTGATATCGGCGAAAACCAGGTCATTGTCTTTACTGATTGGCCGGGGCGCAGTCCCAAGGATGTGGAAGACCAGATCACTTATCCTTTAAGCGTTAACCTGCAAGGTTTGCCCGGAGTAAAAACAGTGCGATCCAGCTCAGCTTTTGGTTTTTCTATAATTTATATTATTTTTAAGGATAATATTGATTTTTACTGGGCCAGGACCAGGGTGCTGGAGCGGCTTAACCTGGCGCAAACCTATTTGCCTTACGGGGTCACTCCGATCCTAGGACCGGATGCCACGGGTTTAGGTCAGATCTTCTGGTACACAGTAGAAGGGGATGGTTATGACATAAGTGAACTTCGTTCCATCCAGGATTGGTATATCCGCTATCAATTGAATTCCGTAGCTGGTGTTTCTGAGGTGGCCAGCGTAGGCGGTTACATCAAGCAGTATCAAATTGATGTTGACCCGAACAGGCTTTTGGCTTTTGGCGTAAAATTGGGCGACGTATTTAATGCCGTTAAACGCAGCAACCTGGATGTCGGTGCCAAAGTCTTGGAAGAGAACAATATGGAATTTATTGTCCGTGGCATTGGTTTTATCAAAAATGTTGGTGATATTGAAAATATTGTAATAAGTTCAAGTGATGGTGTTCCGGTTTATGTAAAAAACATTGCAAATGTGACTATCGGTCCCGATTTTCGCCGCGGTGCTTTGGATAAAGAAGGGCATGAAGCAGTTGGTGGGGTTGTTATTATGCGCTATGGAGAAAATCCCCTGCAAGTTACCGAGTCGGTCAAGCAAAAGATCAAAGAACTTGAGCCGGGCTTGCCTAAAGGAGTTAAGATTGTTTCCTTCTATGACCGGACGGGATTGATAAAGCGATCGCTTGCAACTCTGCGTTCAACTTTGTTCTATGAGATTATCATTACTGTTGCGGTGATCATGCTCTTCCTGCTTCATTTCTCATCGACCCTGATCGTTTCTATGATTTTACCGGTTGGTGTGTTGCTAGCTTTTATTGCCATGTATTTCTTTAAGATTGATGCCAATATCATGTCTTTGGGCGGGATTGCCATTGCCATTGGGGCGATGGTGGATTACGGTATTATTGTCACAGAAAACATCTTTCGTCATCTTTCAGAAAGAAAAGAAGGTGATGATATTATTGCGACCACACTGGTCGCGACCAAAGAGATCGCGCGTCCCTTGATTGTGGCAATGATGACCACGGTAATTGGTTTTATGCCCATCTTTGCCCTGCGAGCTCAGGAAGGCAAACTGTTTATCCCGCTGGCTTATACTAAGACCTTTGCTATGGTTGCGGCGGTCATCTTAAGTCTTACGCTTGTTCCGGTGCTTTGTACTTTTTTGCTCAGAGGCAAGTTGAAACTGCCGCATGAGAATTATATTGCTAAAAAACTGCATCATCTCTACGAGCCGGCCATCCGTTGGGCGCTGTCTCGCAAAAAATTGGTTGTATCGCTGGCCCTGGCAGTTATCTTCCTGGGTATTATCATTATGCCGTTCATTGGCCGCGAATTTATGCCGCCGCTGGATGAAGGTTCGATCCTCTTCATGCCGGTAACCGTGCCGTCAGCTTCCCTGACCCAAGTCAAGGAGATCATGAAGAAACAGGATGAGATTATCGGCTCATTTCCTGAAGTTTCTGGTGTGGTCGGTAAATTGGGTAGGGCAGAAACTGCTACGGACCCGGCGCCGGTAAGCATGATCGAAACTGTGATCAATCTGAAGCCAAAGAGCCAATGGCGAAAAGGAATGACAAAAGATAAGCTGGTGCAGCAACTAGATGAAGCTTTGCGTATTCCCGGAGTGTCCAATATCTGGACCCAGCCGATCATCAATCGCATTGACATGCTTTCTACCGGTATCCGTACCCAGGTCGGGGTAAAAGTATTTGGCGATGATCTGGCTACGCTTCAGGTAATAGCTGAAGATGTGGAGCGGGTTTTGCGTACTGTTCCTGGTGCGGTTGACCTGTTCTCGGAAAAGATTGTGGGCAAGCCCTATATTGAATTTGAGATTGATCGTAAAGCAGCCGCACGCTACGGTATCAAGGTCGGCGATATCCAGGACATTATCATGACTGCGATCGGCGGCAATAATATCACCACTACGGTCGAGAATCGCGAGCGTTATCCCATCCGGGTCAGATACTCGCGTGAGCTGCGCGATAATATAGAAGCTTTAGGGCGAATCCTGGTTTCATCACCAGCTGGAGTACGTGTGCCGATCAGTCAGGTCGCTAAAATTAAAAGGGTGATGGGTCCGGCCATGATCAATAGTGAGAACGGTTTATTGCGGGCATATGTCCTGCTTAATGTGCGGGGCCGTGACATGGTGGGTTTTGTTGAAGATGCTTCGCGCATTGTGGCGAAACAAGTAAAATTGCCGCCGGGCTATTTTATTAAGTGGTCCGGACAGTTTGAAAATCAAGTGCGCGCTAAGAAGACTTTGTTGGTAATTGTTCCAATTGCTTTTTTGCTGATCTTGGCGATTCTTTATAAAGCGTTTAATTCATTCCCTCAGCTGATTATCGTTATTTTGGGTGTGCCAGTGGCGGTTTCGGGTGGATTGATCGTCCAAATTCTGATGGGTTTTAATTTCAGCGTGGCTGTCTGGGTTGGCTATATTGCGTTAGCGGGAATTGCCACTGATGCTGGGGTGATTATGGTTTCCGTATTGAACGATCTATTCTCAAAAAAAGGTGAGCAGCATCAAGCCAATCTGGTTGTAGCGGGCGCTCTTTTGAGAGTGCGGCCAATTGTGATGACGGTGGCAACCACTGCACTGGCTCTCTTGCCTATCATGTTCTTGAGTGGTACTGGTTCAGAAATCATGAAACCCATGGCTGCTCCGATTATTGGTGGTTTAGTGACTGCAACCCTTTACAACCTGTTCGTTGTTCCGGTTTTATATTTATTAATTAAAGAAAGGGGGTGGCATTACAGTCAGTTTCCGTATCATTATTTTACAAGAAGGAGTGTGAAATGAAAAATATTATTATAGGATTAGTGGCTATTGCTGTTTTGGCTGGGGTAAGCTGGTTTTTCATAGGATTGAGTTCGAATAAGAATATGGCTCCAATGAAAGATCATGGGCAAATGTTAGATTCCCGACATGAAGCTGTTAAAGCAGGGAATAATATAGTAAAATGTCCGGTAATGGGAACGGAATTCCCAGCTTCGCGGGCTTATGGGGTAACAGAATATAAAGGTCAGACCTATTATTTTTGTTGTGTAGATTGTCCGGATAAATTCGAAAAAAATCCGGAAAAATATGTTGAGTCGTCCCCAAACAGTTTAGGAGGACATTGATTGTGGCCAAAGACCCAGTCTGCGGGATGGAAGTTGACGAGAGCAAAGCTAAGTTTAAAGCGGAAAAAGACGGGAAAACTTATTATTTTTGCAGCAAGAGCTGCCATGATAAATTCACCGGTCAAACAGAGTCTGAGAAACTCCATGAACATCATCGCGAGGCTCCTCAAGGAAAAACTGAGAAGATATTTATCTCGATTTCCGGCATGCACTGTGCCTCTTGCGTTACGGCGATAGAAAATGCTTTAAAAAGTTTTAAAGGCGTTATTGATGCTAAGGTTAATTTTGCTTCTGAAAAAGCTACGGTTGAGTATGACCCTTCAGTTGCTGATGTTCCTGCGCTTGAAAAGGTTGTCGAAGCTACCGGGTATTCAGTTATCCGGCCAAAAAAAGAAGAAGGAGATATTCTAAAGCTGAAAGTTGTGGGCATGGACAACCCCCATTGTGTGGGAACAGTAGGGGGGGCAGTGGGAAGTCTCCCGGGAATAATCTCTAAAGATTTACGGGTTAATGAAAAAGCCGTAATTAAATACGATTCCTCAAGAGTCAGCCCGGATAAAATCAAAGCAGTAATTAAAGAAGCGGGCTATACTCCCTTTGAAGAAGAAGCGGCTGGGGTAGACGTAGAAAAAGAGGCCCGGGAAAGGGAAATTCGTAATTTAAAAAATCGTTTTCTTGGAGCTTTAATCCTAAGTTTGCCGCTGCTCTATTACATGTTTAATATGCTCTTTGGCCTGCCGCTGCCTCAATTTATGCTGCAATATGCAGCTACTATCCAATTCCTTCTTGCAACGCCAATAATGTTCATAGGTAGTATCTTCTTTACCCGGGGGATCGTTTCTTTAATAAAAACTAAAACCGCAAATATGGACACCCTGGTTTCCTTGGGGGTGGGGGCGGCCTATTTATATAGTTTATATATTACGCTGGCCATCTGGCTGGGAAATCCCTTGTATGGAATGAACAATCTATATTATGAGGTTGCGGGATTTTTGATCACTTTTATTCTGCTTGGGAAATATTTTGAAGCGGTTGCCAAGGGAAGGACGTCGGAAGCAATTAAGAAATTGATCGGTCTGCAGCCGAAAACCGCGCTGGTTGAAAGGGATGGGGGCGAAATTGAAATCAGCATTCAAGATGTGGGGGTCGGCGATATCATAATTGTTAAACCCGGCGAAAAAGTCCCGGTTGATGGCACCGTGGTTTCTGGTCAATCAAGTGTTGATGAATCAATGGTGACTGGGGAAAGCATCCCTGTTGAGAAGAAGGCCGGGAATAAGGTTATTGGAGCAACCATCAATAAAACCGGTGCATTTAAATTTCGAGCAGAAAAAATTGGTCAGGATACTTTTCTGGCCCAAGTAATAAGGTTGGTTGAGGAGGCGCAGGGAAGCAAGGCCCCTGTTGAGGAGCTGGCAGATAAGATTTCTGCTGTTTTTGTTCCAACTGTGCTTATAATTGGGATAGCATCTTTTGTGATCTGGTTGTTGGTTGGACAGAGTTTTAGCTTTGCTTTAACAACTTTTATTGCAGTTTTGATAATTGCCTGTCCCTGCGCACTTGGACTTGCTACTCCGACCGCAGTTATGGTTGCCACCGGTATCGGCGCTCAGAATGGTATTCTTATTAAGAGTGCTGAAGCATTGCAGAAGGCTGCGCAGTTGAATATTATTGTTTTTGATAAAACCGGTACGTTGACCAAAGGCGAGCCGGAGGTGACCGAGATAGTTCCTAGTGTGCAGTTCCCACTCCCTCGCCGCGATATTTTATTGTATGCAGCGGTGGCGGAAAAAAGATCCGAGCATCCTCTTGGCGAGGCAATCCTGAAAAAGGCTAAGGCAGAGGGTATCGACGTTCCTGATCTTGAGAGTTTTAATTCGATCTCAGGTAAGGGGGTTATAGCTAGGCTAAAGGGAGCTGATATTTTACTCGGCAATCGCAAATTGATGCGAGATCAGCATATTCCTATTGGGGACATAGAAGGCGAAATGCAAAAGCTTGAAGCCCAAGGTAAAACTGTGGTAATGGTTGCCAAAGATAATAAATTTATCGGTCTGGTGGCGGTGGCAGATACCTTAAAGCCTTATGCCAAAGAAGCTGTGGCCCAACTTCAGAGCATGGGTCGCGAAGTTATTATGATCACTGGAGATAATAAACGGACAGCGGATGCGATCGCTGGCCAGCTGGGCATAAAAGGAGTGCTGGCTGAAGTCCTTCCTCAGCAAAAAGCGGACAATATTAAAAAGTTGCAAGTGGAAGGAAAGCAAGTTGCCATGGTCGGAGATGGCATTAACGACGCTCCGGCGCTGGCACAGGCAGATGTTGGGATTGCGATAGGGTCGGGAACGGACGTGGCTATTGAAGCAGGAGAAATTGTTTTAGTAAAAAATGATCTGCGCGATGTTGTTTCGGCGATCCAGCTTAGTGCTTATGCTATGCGCAAGATCAAGCAAAATCTTTTCTGGGCTTTCATTTATAATTCTTTGGGCATTCCAATTGCAGCCGGAATATTGTATCCTTTTACTGGGTTTTTGCTAAATCCTGTTATTGCTGGTTTCGCCATGGCCTTCAGTTCGGTTTCAGTTGTAACCAATTCGCTTCTAATGAAAAGATTTAAACCTAGAATAAAATAATAAAGGCTTGCCCTCCGAAGCCCGGAGGGCGAAGGAGGGAGGTGAAATAATATGATGTACGGAATGGGAGGCGGAATGATTTGGAGCTCTCTTTTGATGATTGTCGTGCTTTTGGGTTTTGCCTATATTATTTGGATTCTGGCGGCAAAAGAAAAAAGCGCTGTTAAGGTCATCGGCCAAGTTCTAGCCATAGTTGTTGCAGTTTTTGCAATTGTGATTTTGCTCTATGGGACAATTTATGGAGGCGTGATGGGACAAGGACGCCATGGTGGTTACAAAAAGAGTTCTAAGTTTATAAATAAAATGATGAAGTCCCCCCAGCTACATGAACAGATGGAGCAGATGGAGAAGATGATGGAAAAATAGAACACAGTTGATTGCTAGTTTTTTGCAAATTAAGGCGCCCGCTTCAGGGCGCCTCTTCTTTTAAGGGAGGGCTTGCCCCGAACCATATTTATATTGGTTTGGGGGTTGACAAGATCTTTGAATGGGTATAATATGTACCATATATACTTATTAGGGAGGAGCTAAGATGAAATTAACCAAAGCTTCAGATTACACCATTCGATTGTTGACTTATTTGGCGAAAGAGAAAGGGTTGGGGAAATCAAAAGAACTTGCGCGAGAGCTGGATATTCCATTTAATCATTTAGCCAAGTTGGTTCAGATTCTTTCAAAGCGGGGCTATCTTTTAACGAGAAAAGGAAAGGGTGGTGGTTTAGAGCTAGCCAAAAACCCTAAAAAAATTAATTTAGCCGAAATTATTGAGGTAATTGAGGGGCCAATAGTTTTAAGTGATTGCCTGTTTAATCGGCAAAGCTGCCGTTTTAGTGGGCGCTGCAAAGCACGAAAATGTTTATCACAATTGGGCCGAAAAATGAGCGAGTTTTTGTCAAAAACAACTATTCAAGATCTGGTACCAATATATTAAGAAAGGAGGTGAAAAAATGAAGCTTGATGAGTTGAATGCCTTTCTGGAGAATAATAAAGAGGTAGAATGGGCAGAGGATGATGCGGGTAATTTATATTTGAGGCATAGCCGTTTTGATAAGCCAAATGAGAAAATTAAGATAGAGCCAGATGCTTTAAGTAAACTTACCCCGGAAAAACTAGAGCAGATTTTGATTGGCGGAAGGAATGTAGATCAGATTACCCGGATTACCGGATATTTTTCGCGAATTTCTGGATGGAACAAAGGTAAAAGAGGAGAGCTAAGTGATCGCTCTCGATCAGGGGATATTAAATAGAATGGTAAAGAGAAAGATTATCAAAATTGATGAAGAGAAGTGCAATGGTTGCGCCCGGTGTATCCCTAATTGTCCCGAAGGCGCCTTGCAGATCATTGACGGCAAAGCTCGTCTGATCAGCGATCTTTTCTGCGATGGTCTGGGCGCCTGTATCGGGCATTGTCCAGAAGGGGCAATTGAGATCGAAGAGCGAGAAACAGAACCCTATAATGAAGCAAGAGTCATGGAGAATATTATCAAGGCTGGACCTAATACTATAAAAGCCCACCTCAAACATTTAAAAGAGCATGGCGAAGAAGAATATTATAATCAGGCGGTGAGTATATTGAAGGAAAAGAAAATTAAAGTTCCAGAGGTTGATCATCAGCATGGACACTCTGGTGGTTGTCCAGGAGCCAAGGTGATTGATTTTTCTAAATCTTCTGGGCTGCGGCAATGGCCAATTCAATTGCGGCTCATTTCTTCCTTGGCGTCATATTTTAGAGGAGCAGATGTCATTTTGGCCGCAGATTGTGTGGCCTATGCTTTGGGAGATTTTCATAAAGATTATCTAAAAGGAAAAAGCCTGGCTATTGCTTGTCCAAAACTAGATGATGATAAAGAAATTTACATTGAAAAGATAACCAGTTTAGTTGATGATGCCAAGATCAATACTTTAACTGTAATGATCATGCAGGTTCCGTGTTGTAGCGGTTTATTGCAAATAGCTAAGGCTGCAGCAGCAGCTGGCAAACGTAAAATTCCGATTAAGGCTATAGTTGTGAGCCTTAAGGGTGATATTTTAAGCGAAGAATGGGTATAAAGGGTGAATTGCTGCAGATAATAAAGTAAATATGCTATAATTAAAATGTCGGGGTGCCCAAGAAGTGGGCTGAGATTCCGAGGGATCGGAAGACCCGTAGAACCTGAACAGGTTAAAACCTGCGGAGGGAAAATGTTAAAAATAGCTGACAAATCTTTTAAGTCCCGCCTTTTTTTAGGAACTGGCAAATTCCCCTCCAATGATATTCTGCGTAAAAGTTTAGCTGCTTCTGGGGCTGAAATTGTAACTGTAGCCCTAAGAAGGGTTGATTTTAATTCACAAAATGAAGATATTCTAGCTGCTATTGATCGAGAAAAATATTTATTGCTGCCTAATACTTCAGGTGCAAGAACAGCCGATGAAGCTGTAAGGCTGGCTCGCTTAGCTAAGGCAGCCGGAGCTGGCAATTGGCTAAAGCTTGAAGTAACCCCAGATCCTAATTATTTGCTACCTGATCCCATTGAAACTCTTAGGGCGGCGGAAATTTTAGTAAAAGAAGGCTTTGTGGTTCTTCCTTATATAAATGCTGATCCAATTTTGGCCAAGAGACTTGAGGAAGTTGGGACGGCGACCGTAATGCCGTTGGGGTCGCCAATCGGGTCCCATCAGGGCATAAAAACTAAAGAGGCGATCGGAATCATTATTGAGCAATCCAACATCCCAGTGGTGGTTGATGCTGGTTTGGGAGCTCCTTCGCATGCAGCGGAAGCTATGGAGATGGGGGCCGATGCAGTTTTGGTTAACACAGCTATTGCTATTTCCAAAGATCCAGTGGCTATGGCCGAGGCTTTTGCTTTGGCAGTCTTAGCTGGAAGAAAAGCTTATGAAATAGGCCTAAAATCTCCCCAAAAACAGGCTTCTGCTTCCAGTCCCCTAACCGGGTTCTTGCGATGATAGCGACGGTGCGCCGCGTCTTAGCTAAAGAAAAAATCAATTTTGATGACTACCTTCTCTTACTTTCCGACGCAGCTTCGGAAATTCTTGAAGAGCTGGCAATTAAATCCCATGAACTAACAAAAAAATTCTTTGGCAAAACTATTCGCATCTATGCACCTCTTTATTTATGCAATGAATGTGATAACAATTGCAGCTATTGTGGTTTTAGCCAGAAACTACCGGAGAAAAGAATCTGCCTTTCAGAAGACGAGGTATTAGAGGAAGCTCAAATTATTTACCAAAAAGGATTTCGGCACATCCTTTTGGTTTCTGGCGAAAAACGTGACAAGGTTTCCTTGCCTTATTTAAAAAATATTATAGCCAAACTGCATGAGAAATTTGAATCAATTAGCCTGGAGATCTTTCCGCTTTCCGAAGATGAATATAGGGAGCTTTTTTCGGCTGGAGCCGATGGGGTGACTCTTTACCAAGAAGTTTATGATCCAGAAATCTATAAGCAGGTTCATTTAAGCGGTCCCAAAGCAGATTATGCGTTTCGTCTGCAGGCGCCAGAGCGCGCTGGCCGCGCTGGATTCTATAGGATAAATGTCGGAACCCTGTTAGGTTTGGGAGAATGGCAAAAAGAGGCGGCTTCTCTGGGTAAACATGTTGCTTATCTTAAAAAAACTTTTTGGCAAGCAGAGATTGCGGTTTCTTTTCCTAGGCTTAAATCATCGGCTGCTCATTTTAAGCCGCCCCATCCAGTTTCCGATCGACAATTGGTCCAGATGCTTTGTGCTTTGAGGATTTTTCAGCCAAGTTTGGGATTGGTGCTTTCCACTCGTGAAAGCCAAGGGTTAAGGGACAACCTTATTCCTTTGGGCATAACGCAAATGAGCGCTGAATCAAAGACTAGCCCCGGAGGATATGGGAAAAAGATTTATGCAGAGGAACAGTTTGAGGTGGCAGATCAGCGAAGCGTGGCTGAGGTAGCTGCGGCAATTGCGCACAAAAACTATGAGCCGGTTTTTAAAGATTGGGATAAACAGTTTATATGCTAAAGATTAAGATCAACGGAAAAGAGTGGGAAGTGCCTGCCCAAACCAACATTGAAAATGTTTTAAGTCGTTTCAAAACGCATCCCCAAATCTGTGTAATAGAGGTTAATCAGGAAATCATACCCCGAGAAAATTACCGCCAAAGGTTTTTAGAAGAAGGCGACCAAATTGAGGTCATCCGCTTCATGGCGGGCGGATAAAAAGGGGGACGGCCCCAATTTGATAAATTTTCTAAAAAGAGTGAAATTTATCCCAAACCTGTTCGAAGATTAACCATAGGGAAATCGATTGCGGTTTTCGAGGAACCGGCGAATGAATTCGCGGTTCTTTCCCGAAAAATCAACAGAATTAATTCTGTTGA
>JABMSE010000017.1 GCA_013204645.1 Candidatus Saganbacteria bacterium
AATTAAGGAAGAAAAAGAAGAAGCAGGCTTTAGGACCTTTTTAGCTAATTTTGATGAGGACACTCAAGCCAAATTGCTATTAGAAATGCAAAAAGCAGAACAATATTTAGCAATTTCACGCATTGCTCCTCAAGAAAGACAGAAAAAAGAGGGAGGCAGCTCTGCTGCTCAACAAAAACTGGACTTTTTAGTTGAGTCTTTTGGAAAAGAATGGTGCAGGGAAAAGGGCCTTTTCGGGCCTCGCGCCAACATAGACATCATTTTTCTAAACATCCTCCTGCGAGCCTTGCCCGCAGAAAAAATAAAAACACTCCGCCCAGAACAATTAAGCGCTCTGCAAGAAAGAGCAGAAAGAGACACCATTTGGATGCACAAACCAGTAAAGGTAATCAGGGGGCTGTTACAAGAACAAGGGATTACCTAATCAAAATTTTTTAAAAAAAAGTGAAATAGTATCATATGACACCTACTGAAGGCAACTTAGAGCTATCTTTCTTCTGATAATTCCCGCATATTTTAAGGTATTCCTTCACTAGTGTTTTGCTCTTTCTGGCCAGAACCGGGATAATTTCTTTATCGAATTTCTTTGAGAGCATGGAAATAATCTGAAAGTCATTCACATATCTATCTACCGCATCTTTGCTGTGGGATGTCATGCGCGCGATTTCCGGCGTCAAATGATTTCGGAGATATAATCCAATGATTTGCTTCTTATGCGTTGTTCCTCGGCCAATATCTTCAATGTATCCCCTAAGTGGCAGCAAAGATTTAGTTCGGCTTTGATAGTTTTTTAGCTCCTGACTCAAGAGAGAGACGCTCGCTGGAACCAGGGCGGATAAATCTTCTTGGGTGAGGCAGGCTCCTTGTTGATTTGCTTCTTTAATCCATCTCACCGCTCTGGAAATCCTGATCTCGCGGTAACTAACCTCTTTTGCTCCGAGTTTTTCTATGTCTTCTTCGGCAAAGACGGTAAGCTTGATTATCTTCTTCTTAGTATTATTAATATTTCTTCCGTAGAATTGATTTTGTCCCTTAACCGGAGCAACCCATAGCATTTGCCCTACTTGTAGATGGGAAGCGTCGGCGAAGTAGCTTTCAACTAAGCCAACAATATCTTCGACAATAGCGTTTGCCGCCACCCGTCCGCTGCTGTAACCATATTCGTTAAGAAATTTGTAAAGAAGCATAGCCTTCAGGGATTTAGCGGAAAGTCTTTTCTTACGATCCGCTTTGACATCTTTAGAATGGCAATTTCTTTTCATGCTATTTGCTTCTCCTTGAGTTTTTTTTTACAGGTTCCTGCATTTGTTGCAGTATTTCCCTGAGCTTCTTTCTCTTAAAAGGATCTTTCATGGCGGATTCGCACAGATCCAGATATTCCTGGACCAGATTTTTCGATACCCCTACAATCTGTCTTATCTCCTGAAGGGAAAGCTTTTTGTCGGCCAAAATTGCTACTTGTGTGAAATCTTTTAAATATCTTTCAATGCTTTTTTCGGAATGCCTGGTAATCCTTTCTATCTCAGTAAATTGATAGTTTTCCAGCAGCATTTCCACAACCTCAACTTTATGGGAAATAGTGCGGCCGATGTCTTTCATTCTACCTCGCAGCGGGACGACAAGTCCCTCCCCCTTAAGAACCTTAACATCCCTTTTGATGGTACTCTCACTGGTAGTCAAGATAACCGCCAAATCCTCACAAGTAAGATAGGCGCCCTGACTCCTGGCTTCTTCCGCAATCCTGATTATCCTTTTCCTACGACAAATAGTCAGTCCCTGCTTTTCAAGTAGTTCGAGATCTTCGCCATGGTTTAAGGTTAAAACCACCGCTTTTTTTAGACATCGGCTGATTGGTTTGCCCGCAGGTTCCTCCTTAGAAACCGCCTCATAAGTTATTTGGCCGGGTTGTAATCTGTTGGTCAAATGTTCCTCAAAATATATTTCTATCTGCCGGTAGTAAGCTTTGGCAATAATGGGGGACATGTTAAAATCACGGCAAATATTCTGGATAATCGCTTCCCGATAATTTTTTACCCTTAATCTTTTTATGCTATCCTTTTTCATTTTTCCTTGCCCTCCTTGTTTTGTCGTCTATAACTCGGGATTACCCCATTTACACCCTTAACTTACCATGAAAAGAGAGTGGGTGTCATATGAGATTAAGTGAAATTTCTTCAGAAAAGGTGCCGATAAAGAAATAGGAAAGACTAAAACTAGGAGGGATTTTTTTATGCGTATGATAACAAGATTAGCTACCAGCGTAATGAATAGGACAACTTCAGTAATATTTAGGCTCCCAGGATTTACCGAGGAGATTCCTGGCCTAAAACTCCCTGCCAGAGGGCTCAATGGCATAGCCAATTTATTAAGGTTAAAAGGAAAAGCACGAGGACAAGCAATGAAACAAGAAGGGGTTGGTTGTTTTACTGATTTCTACGCTGCCGTTCTATGGAAAAATGGGCGCCTCCGTTCTGGAC
>JABMSE010000018.1 GCA_013204645.1 Candidatus Saganbacteria bacterium
CATGAAGAATTGTATGGCCTGGCAGAAGAAATTGGTAAGATGCTGAGTGGTCTAATTAAGTCAATCGGAGTGTAGGCTTTTAGATAGTAGTAAGTAGTAAGTAGGTGCCTAACATCTACTCACCACTATCTACTTTCTACTATCTACTTACTAAAATTGGAGGGAGGTGGATTCGAACCACCGAACTCAAAGAGGCCTGATTTACAGTCAGGTGCGTTTAACCACTTCGCTATCCCTCCACATTAAAAAAATCGGTTGCGGTTAAGATACAAAAGAACCTAACCGCAACCGGATAGAAAAATGCTTATCTTTTTTTCTTTTTCTTTCTTCCACGAGCCATTTTGGCGCGGGAGATGTCACCCTTCTTGTCGATGAAATACAGATACCCTTTTTGCTTTTTGATCCCACATTTCATTACTTTTTCTGCCATGTTTTTTCACCCCCTTTGTCTTAAAACTTCAAACAAAACTATTCCAGTCGCAACCGAGGCGTTTAGGGAATTTATTTTACCCTTCATCGGGATGCGAATTACTCCATCGCATCTTTTTTTCACCAACTGTGCAAGCCCTTTCCCCTCACTTCCGACGACTAGCGCGATTGGAATCTTTAAATCAATATTATTATATACCTCTGTACCGTCTATTTCAACCCCTTTCACGACGATTCCTTGATCTTTTAGCTTGGAGATAGCCTCGGCAATGTTGGCCACCCGGGCAATCGGGACAGTTGTGGCAGCACCGGTAGAAACTTTTATTACGGTATCGGTTACTTGAACCTGGCGCGCCTTGCGGATAACGATGCCGTGAACTCCGGCTGCGAAGGCAGTGCGCAAGATTGCGCCAAAGTTATGGGGGTCTTCGATACCGTCGAGAATTAGGATAAAAGGAGGCTCGTTTTTGGCTTTCGCAATGTCAAGAAGGTCTAATAAGTCTTTATAGTTAATCATTTAATAGTTGCCCTAACTGACGGATTTGAGCGCTTTTGTGAAAACCCTAAGTCCCTGGTCAATTTCTTTCTTTTTGACAATCAAAGGTGGAACAAAGCGAATTACCGTGCCATCGGCACCGGTTGAAATCAAAACCAATTTGTTGTCCAGGCAGTAATTCAGGATCTTTTTAACGACAGCAGAATCTTTAAAATCAACACCCAACATTAAGCCTAAGCCGCGCACTTCTTTTATAATCGGATATTTGGCTTTAAGTGCCAATAGTTTCTTCTTTAAATAAATCCCCATTTTTTTGGTGTTTTTTAAAAGTTTTTCTTTTTTGATTGTGTCAAGGGTGGCAATTGCAGCGGCGCAACAGACTGGATTTCCGCCAAAGGTTCCGCCATGAGCTCCTGGAGACCATTTCCCCATAATTTTGGAAGGGGCACAAATTGCGCCCAGAGGAAAACCAGATGCGATTCCTTTGGCCATACATAAAATGTCTGGTTTAACCCCAGAATATTCGCTGGCAAACCACTTGCCGGTGCGGCCAATGCCGGTCTGGATTTCATCCATAATCATAAGGACTTTGTGTTTAGTGCAGAGCTTTCGGACCCCTTTAATGAATTTTTTGGGGAAGACCAAATATCCTCCCTCACCCAAGATGGGCTCAAGAATAAGTCCGGCAATCTTTTTTGTTTTTAGAATTTTAGAGATCGAAGCTAGACTTGGTTCGGCGATATAGACCTTGGGCAAAAATGGACCGTAGCCGTCCCGATATTTCATTTTGGAAGTGGTAAGGGAGAGGGCCCCAAAAGATCGGCCATGAAACCCCCCTTTAATAGCAACTAAGCCTGGCTTGTGGGTCACATACTTTGCCAGCTTTATAGCCGCTTCAACAGCTTCGGAACCACTTTGGCAGAAAAAGAATTGGGCATTTTTAATCGGAACGATTTCGCTTAAACGTTCGGCCAGGACAACGTAGGGTTCATAGTAGGCTACCCCAATACAAATATGGATTAGTTTCTCCAGCTGTTTCTTGGCGGCTTTCACAACTTTGGGGTGGGAGTAGCCGGTTGCTGCCACCGCAATCCCGGAGGAGAAATCCAAATATTTCCTGCCCGCAGTAGAAAAGAGATAGCAGCCCTTTCCTTTTTCAATTTCAAAGTTTGAAAAATATTTTCCCAGTACCGGCGATAAAACTTTTTCTCCGCGTTCTTTTAAGTTTTTCATGGTGTATTTATTATACTCATATTTCGTGATATACTGCAAGCATTCGATGAAATCCATCAAGATACAAGAAGCAAGATACAATAACCAAATAGTAACTAACAACCAAGTTCTGCGGTTTGGAATTTGTTTGTATCTTGTATCTTGGTTATTGTGTCTTGGAAGTTGGGCCATGGCCAGTGCTGAGAACGTTCCTGGTCAGATCATGGTTAAGTTTAAGCCGGATGTGATCAGTTTGCCCCGCGGCATGAAGGCAGCCGGTGTATCTGCGGTGGCGGTTAAGGCTTCTTCCGTCCAGGCCCTGAACACTGAATTCGATGTTTATGAGATAAAAAAACTTTATACAAAAACGCTTGCGATCCGTCCGGATTGGACGGATTTGGACAACCAATACGTTCTTATTTTTCCTGATAACGAAAGCGTTAATGCCGTAGCCAGCGCTTATGCTAAAAACTCTAATGTAATATTTGCTGAACCAGTTAGTATTGTTCATGCCTTTGCTACTAATCCTAATGATCCCTATTTTTCTGGAGGATTTCAGTACGGCTTGACGAACATTCAGGCTCCCGCGGCCTGGGACCGCACCACGGGAAGCAGTGGTACCCTTATTGCCGTGCTTGATACGGGAATAAATTATAACCACCCCGACTTAAGCAGCAAAGTGAACTTAACGGATGCTTATGATTTTGTAAATGATGATAATGATCCCTTAGATGACTATGGTCATGGGACTGGGGTTTCTGGAGTAATTGCGGCAGCGACCAATAATGCGATAGGAATTGCTGGCACAAACTGGCAGGCTACAATTTTGCCCATTAAGGTCTTAGATAGTTCCGGCGATGGCACGATTACCGATATCAACGAAGGGATTGCCTGGGTCCGAGCCAAAGGGGTAGACGTCATTAATATGAGCTTTGGGCAGTATAGCGCGAGCCCCACGCTTCAACAAAGTTGTTTGGATGCTTATAATGACGGAATTGTCTTGGTGGCTGCAGCTGGCAACGGCAATGTGGATTGGGCAACTTATCCGGCCTATTATTCTACGGTTATTGCTGTGGCAGCCGTAGATGAAAACGATGAACGTTCCCTTTGGAGTGGAACTGATCCTACAACTTGGCGGCGTCAGGCTTCAAATTATGGGGATTGGATATCGGTTTGCGCGCCGGGTAGCAGTATTTGTTCAACCAATATGGGGGGCGGATATAGTGTTGGCAATGATGGGACTTCTTTTGCCGCGCCCTTTGTGGCTGGGGTAGCCGGATTAATTAAGGCCATCAGCCCAAGCCTTAGTAACCAACAAATTATAAATAAAATCACCAGTGAAGCAGATAATATCGATAGTTTAAATCCAGGCTTTGAAGGAGAACTAGGAAAAAGGTTAAATGCCTACCTGGCAGTAGCTGGGATTGTGGCGACCATTTCTTCCCCAACTGCGGGTTCTTATGTCAAGGGTGATGTTGGCATTTCCGGTACTGCTTCGGGTTGGGATTTTACTAATTATGTGTTGGAAGCACGACAGAATACTACGCTGATTTTAACCATTGAATCAAGTGTCATAAGCATTGAAAGCGCAACCCTGGGAACCTGGGATACGACAGGGCTTAATGGTGAATATACTCTTCATTTGCAGGTTTTTGGCACCGGTGGGGGGAGCGAGGAAACCAGTGTGGCAGTGATTCTTGATAATACCGTGCCGACAGCTGAAATAACTTCGCCCACAGCTGGGCAAACAATTGATGGACAAACAATCATTGTTGGCACAGCCAATGATAATTATTTTAGCAATTATATCTTAGAATATGGGGTAGGGGCTTCTCCTACAAGCTTCGAAAGGATTTCCCGATCTTATGTAGCGGTTTTGGGTGGGGCGCTGGCAACTTGGGAAACAACTGGCTTGGATGGAAGTTATACTATAAAACTAAGCGTTTATGATCAAGCTGGAGCGTCTACTACTAATAGCCGCCAGGTTACAATAGCTAATACCGCCGAACCTACCAAAGAAGCAAAGGCCCAAGCTGGACTGCCACTGGCTTATGCACTGCCCAACCCTTTTTCTACTACCTCTGAAATTAGTTTTAATTACACTTTGGAAGGGAATTTTGCCACTAAAATTTATTTGCTTGATATATCCGGTAATTTAATCTGGCAAAAAAGCTATGCCGCTGGAATAAATGGGGGAAAATCCGGAGCAAATAATCCTTCCTGGAATGGCGTGGTTCTTTTTGGGACTACGGTCAAAAATGGGGTATATATTTTTCAGATCGTGGCTGATAACAAGGCTATTGCGAGGGGAAAACTTATTGTCCTGAAATGACTTAGAAGTTCAGCGTCCCCTCAAAGGTCGTCAAGGTAGCTACAAAATCATCGCTTGAGTTAAGGAGGTTTTTATAATTAACCCTTTTTAGCGATGCGGTAAAGAGAAAACTGGTCAGGACTGGATTATCCACCGGCACACTTATATTTAGACTTAGGGTTTCGGTTATTTTTAAAAAGTCAATTTCTGCTACTTCGCCAGCTTGGACTTCACCGCCATTTTGCTCATCCTGGCGATCATATACAAGCGTTCCCCATTTGAACCCGGAAAAGATGACCTTGTTGGCTAAAGTAGTTTTAGTTAATTCATCTCCTTCAATGGTTGGGTTTATATCTTTAACAACATTGGTTCTTTTTTCATTATAGCTTGAACTAAGTCTTAAGCTGGGAATAGGGGTCAAGCTTAGGCCCGCGCTATAAGTAGTATTGTTAGTTTCGGTGTCAATTTTGCTGGGGGCGTCTGGATGGTTCTTATTGTTTTTGTAGTTTTCAAATAGCAGCCCTAAATTGAGGGGGATATTGGGGATGGGTAGCAGTGTCACGGTATAGTTTTGCGTGAAAATATTGGTATCAGTTGGAACAGCTTCATAGGTGCCCGAGGGGGCAGTTTGGTAATTGCCCGAAAGCTTAAAATTTGATGATAAGCTAAAGCGACGATGTGAAATTGGTTTATAGGTTAAATTATAGGTGTTATTTTTTCCGGTGGTTTTATAGCTTAGCCCGGTTTCCGGGATAGATTCACCCTGCGACCAATCCCAGCCGCCTCCGAGCCAGGAAAGAGGACTATAGGTAATTTTGGAAGAGGTTCGCGATGACAATGGGTTGGCTCCCCCCACCAGAACAGTTGATCGTTCTTGGCGGTTGTGATCCATGGCAATCTTTAAGGGCTTAATTGGGATAAGGTCCATGTGATAAGTTTCATTTTTTGTGCTGGCTGCCTCATCGGTTGAAAGAAAATTCGAGATAAGTGATTTCTCCCGATGGTCAAGCAGGTTTACCGTCGCCGTCCATTTTTCAAGTTTTCCGGCAGTCAAGTCAAAGGTTAGCTTATAGGCGGTATCGGTTGTGATTTTGTAGGAAGAAACTGCTTCAGCGGTGGCCTCAGTGCTGCTTGAGTTAAGTGCTATGGTTTTGGGGTTGCTTTGTTGAAAGTCAAAGCCAGCTTTCAACCGGTCGGTAAAATCGAGATCTAGCTTTGCATGAAGATAGTCCATGTTGGTTTCTGAAAAATTATTGCTGTCGCGTTCAACATCGACTTGGGAAAAGGTCCTTTTCCAATCATATTTTTGATTAAAAGCCACTTGCCCTCGTTTATATTCTACCGGGATCAGGCTTAAGGCATAAGAATCTAGGCTTTTGTCGTTGGCCTGAGTAGAAAATGCTTCTGTGGTGTCATCCAGGGTGCGCAGGTTTCGCCAATTAAAATTAATCTGAACAAGCTCGGCAGGCTTTATTCCCAGAGTAGCAGAGTTATCATAGCTGCGTAAGAATCTGTTGGTTGCTGCCCCGATTGGGTTAGCATTTTCAATATAGGCATAGTTTAGGGACAGTGAATGGTATTCCGGATTGTATTTAAACTTATAATCTTGGTAGCGTGAGCCCAGGTTAATGGAGGTTCCGCCCATAGGGGTGAAATCCCGGTCAACTTGCTTGGTTTGGCCGCTAAGAGTTAGGACATCTCCCAAAATTTTGGTTTGTGCCCCAAGGCGATAGGCTGCCCCAGCCTTAACATCCTGACCAACGGGTATTCCACTTTGCGACTGGAATTGGTAATCAATAGCAATAGCATCTGCGCTTGCGGGGGTTATATAATAAAAGGTAACCTGGCCGGGCGCCGTATAGCCAAAGTAATAATCAATATCTTTATTTAAAAGATTGTTGTTTACATATACTTTTTCACTGTTTTCAATAATATCTTGAGAAGAATGCAAGGTATAGGTTTTAGTATCGTTACCTACAAAGCTTTCTCTGGTAGCTTCTGCGATGTAGACCTGATCAGTTTCACTCTTAGCATAAGATGCGTCAATTTTAAAAATATTGCCAATCAAAAATCCACCATCAAACCCATAGAGGGATTGGGAGAGATCGTCTCCCTCATACCCGGCTGGGGGGATATATTGATAAAGAATTTGGAAATTTTTCGTTGTGGAAAGCTCTTCATTAAAAGTAATAGAAGGGTTATTGGAATTGTAATTGATAGAATATCCGGTTGAGCCGGCATTTGCCTCAAAACTGGAATTTCGGGTATAGGTAGTGATGATGGAGGAGCCCTGTTCCCAAACCTGTACAGTTTCGGTTCCAGGAACAATATTTCGCACATTCCTTAAATAATAAGGGCCCTGGATGTCTTTGCCCACCCCCGAATATTGGCCGACAATACTCCTGTAATAGGTGTAGGCTACAGTTACCTCCCCAGTACTCTGATCAATAATCGCTGTGTTCAAAAATTTAATCGTAGCAGTGTCATGACCATCTGATGGGTCAGAGCGATCGTTTATATAGGCGAGGGCAGCCTCGGGTGTTACAATGACCGCTCCAGTCCCTGGATCAATGCTAGTTTCCGGAATAGCATAATCAACCTCGGCCGTAATTATTTGACCGTCCACCCAAATAGTTAGGGCTGCTTCGGAACTCGGGACAATGGGACGGTTGGAAAGATATAGAGTATAGTTGTCGCTTATTATCTCCGAAGACCTAAAGGTTTCGATCAAATTTGAACTAGCCGTTGTTTCACTTTTTTTGGCAGATTCCTTAAGATAAGTGGCTCCAATTGTTAATTCCTTAGGGAACGTTGAAGAAAGAAGAGATGCAAACTCCATGACTTTATGACGATAGCTGGCTTTTATTTGGGAGGTAGGCCCAATAATTAAGCCAAAGACGACCTGTCCGGTTTTATAGTTAATTGTGTAATCAAGGTCCCGGACAACCAGTTTGCCGTCTACTTCGATGCGTTCGCTTTCATAGACAATGCCGTCGAAAGAAAGCACGTAAGGGCCGCGGCTGCCAATTCCGCGTATAACATCTGTTTCTCTTGTAGTTTGATAGTAATTATATTCAACTATGAGGGGTTCTTGTTGCGACGGCAAAAACTTTGTAGATAATTTGATTCGGCCCGAATCATAGCGGATGAGATAATCTTCATTGCTTTTTAGTCGGCGTCCCCGAAAGGTAATTTTTTCACTAAATTTAACCACCGGTACGTGTTCTAGGCGGTATTGACCGGAGGCTTCTTCTTCGCTCTGCTCTGATTCGCTCGCAGATATGGGAAAGCTTTCCCGGGCAAAGGCTTTGACAGCTTCTCTCTTTGGGGTAGGTTTGCCAAATTCTTCCGGATTAATAGTAAATCTTGATTGAAAACCCAGGAAATCTCTTTTGGAAAGAGAAGGAAAGAATAAGTCAAGAATATTAGTGTATTCATAAGTATATTTAAATTCATCCAGACTTGTGAGGATGCGGTTGAAGGTGACATTCCCTTCAAAGTAATCTATTGTATAATCAAGATTACGGATTAAGCGCTGCTCGTTTAGTTCAATCTTTTCTGACCCCTCAATAATGGAACCGTTCCCTAAGTTGTAAGGTCCCATGGAATTGTTGCCGTATTGGGTAGTTAAGCTTTGAGTTTGACTCTTAAGTTTTGCCGAAGGCACGGCGATTATGTCATACCAGCTGTCTTTGGCAGTTATCATAACTCCATTTAGGTATTTAGAGGCCGAGGCAAATTCGTTGCCAGAGAAATTAGCTGTGAAATCTCCAAAGGTTAATTCGTTGTTAAAATAGGCTACTTTCACGTTATATTTTTCTGGGGTTTCAGGTTGTTGTTCCAGATCATAACTTACGGCAAGATTCTCGGAAAGTTGCCCTAAGATTCTAAGTTGGAGCCTTTCTTGCCAGGGGCCTCCGCTATAGCTAGGATAATAGCCGCCCAATTGGGTTAGCCCGGAAAAATAATTGCGGCTTGGAGCAACATTTACCCTTTTATATTCCCATTTTTTATAGCCCGAGATGTCAAGATGGGGATAATTACTTTGTTGGGCAAAGGCCGCAGCTGAGGAAAGAACCACCAATATCCCGATTGCAAGTTTTGAGAAAGGGCATTGGGATTTTCTTTGGTGTTTTGGTCTAGCCATTAGCCCCTCAATTTAAGGAGAATATTTTTTCACAATTAAAATTGCATTATGGCCGCCGAAGCCAAAAGATTCTGACATAGCAATGTTTATTGCCTGTTTGCGTGATTGGTTAGGAACATAATCCAAATCGCATTCTGGATCTGGATGCTCATAATTTATAGTCGGCGGAATAATTGAATTATTTATAGAAAGGATGGTAGCAATTAGTTCTACGGCACCGGTTGCCCCCAAGAGGTGCCCGAACATAGATTTATTTGAACTGATGGGTACTTTTTTTGCCCTTTCACCGAAAACCGTTTTGAGGGCCATGGTTTCATACTTGTCATTAAGTAGGGTTGAGGTGCCGTGGGCATTTACATAATCGATTTGGTCAGCCGTAATCTGTGCATCTTTTAGCGCTGCCTTAATGCCGCGCACTGCACCTTCGCCTCCTGGGGCTGGGGCAGTTATGTGGTTGGCGTCTCCGCTCATTCCATAGCCGATAATTTCTGCATAAATATTTGCACCGCGAGCCTTAGCCCTTTCGAGTTCTTCTAGAATTACAATACCGCAGCCCTCACCTATAACAAAACCATCGCGTTCTTTGTCGAAAGGCCGGCTGGCGTGCTTTGGATCGTCGTTTCGGCTAGAGAGAGCACGCGCGGCACAGAAACTGCCCACTCCCAGGGGAGTAATGGAGGCCTCGGTCCCTCCAGTAATCATGGTGTGAGCGTCTCCTCTTTGTATAACCTTGAAAGCATCTCCAATGGCATTAGTCCCGCTGGCACAGGCAGTTACAACACAGGAATTAGGTCCTTTAGCGCCAAGATTAATAGAAATATATCCGGCTGCCATATCGGCAATCATATAAGGTACGGTAAAAGGACTTAATTTACTTGGGCCTCGGGTTAAGAGTGTTTTGGCTTGTTCTTCAAGGAAGCCAATTCCACCGATGCCCGATCCAACTATGACTCCAATATCCGGGGCGTTTTGTGAATCAATAGTTAAATTGGAATCTTTTACGGCTATTTGTGCAGCAGCTATGCCAAACTGGATAAAGCGCACCAGGCGACGTGCTTCTTTTTTATCCAGATAATCAGCCGGGTTAAAATCTTTAACTTCTGCGGCAATTTGGCTTGAAAAAGAAGTTGCATCAAAATGTGTGATGGGGCCAACTCCATTTTTGCCTGATGCCAAACCTTGCCAAAAAGCCTCTTTTCCAATCCCAATTGGAGAAATTACGCCAACCCCGGTAACAACTACTCTTTTTGTCATAGAGAAAGCTCCTTTAGCTCGTAGTGCTGGATACGGATCTAGCTTCGGCAACTAGTTCGTCTATGATTTCGGCTGCCGGTCGGATGTTTCGGTTTTTTATTTTCCAGACATTTTCACCAGAGAAAACAACCCCGTTTTCAACGTCCCCATTTAGGGAATTAAGTAGGGCTTGAATAATGCAATACTCTAGCGAACAATTTTTTAGACAAAAATCACATCCCACAGGGGAGGGAGCTTCTTTTTTTAATATTTTTTCTACAAAGGCGGTTTTTATTGCTCGGCCTGGTAAGCCTACGGGCGAAGAAATAACAACCACGTCGTCTTTTTGTGCTCGCTGATAACATTGCTTGTAGGCAGCGGCAGCGTTACACTCTTTAGATAAAACAAAGCGCGTTGCAATTTGTACCCCAGCTGCTCCAACCTTTAACATTTGAGCAATTTCTTGTCCGGTGGTTATCCCCCCGGCTGCGATAACTGGTAGTTTAACCACTTTTAGGATTTCAGGGAGAATCTCTTTAATCGAGCGGTCGGTGCCCAAATGGCCGCCGGCTTCTTTGCCTTCAACAACTATGGCCGAGGCCCCGCAACGCTCGGAAGTTTTGGCCAGCCGGGCCGAGGAAACAATTGGGACAATGGGGGTGTTGTTTTCTAAACCAACCTTAAAGATATCTCGGGAAAAACCAGCCCCCGTAAAAATGAGGTCGATTTTTTCCTGGATCGCGGTATTAACAATCCCCCAAAATTCCCGGGCAGCAAACATTATGTTGATCCCAATGATGCCGCCTTTTGCTTTTTCGCGAGCCAGCCTGATTTCAGCTGCCAGCTCATCAAAGGTCATGCCTGAAGCACCAATTACGCCAATGGCCCCGGTGGCAGCTACTGCCCCTGCCAGTGCCCCGGTTGAAATCCTGATTGCCATTCCTCCCTGGATAATAGGAACCTTAGCAACCAGATTAGCTATTTTTAATTCAGGCAATTCCATCTTTTCTTGTTATTCTCCTTCGTCCCGACCTACTGTCGGGACTTCGGCGAATGAATTGTCTAAGGGAAGTTTGGCAATTCATTTCTTTTGGTGAGACATAATATAACTTACTGTGTCTCCAATCGTTTTGATCTTTTCTGCATCCTCATCTGGAATTTCGGTGCTAAAGGCTTCTTCAAGCGCCATAACTAACTCTACGGTATCCAAAGAATCTGCTCCTAAGTCATCTACAAATGAAGCCTCGCGCTTTGTTTCAGCTTCCGAAACGCCCAGCTGCTCTACCACCACTTTCTTAACCTGTTCAAAAACTTTTTGCTCGTCCATGTTTTTTTCACCTCCTAACTTTTAGTGTCATTTTGTCCAAGCTACATATACATCCCGCCGTTAACATTTACGACCTGGCCGGTGATATAGTCAGCAGCATTGCTCGCCAAGAATAAGGTTGCTGCGGCTACATCTTCAGGCTCCCCCAGTTTTTTAAGTGGAATTTGTTCCAGCATTTTATTTTTTACATCTTCCGGGATCTTATCTGTCATAGCTGTTTTAATGAATCCTGGTGCAATGGCATTCACCGTTACCCCGCGTGGAGCAAGTTCGCGTGCCAGGGTTTTGGTTAGGCCAATTACGCCGGCCTTGGAAGCCGAATAATTAGCTTGTCCAACGTTGCCCATCTCACCCACAATGGAAGCAATGTTTATTATTTTCCCCGAGCGTTGTTTCATCATGAGAATTGCAACTGCCTGCGAAACATTAAAAACACCGGTGAGATTGATATTGATTACCGCGTCCCAGGCCTCTTTTTTCATACGAATAAAAAGGCTGTCCTTGGTAATGCCGGCGTTGTTTACCAAAATATCAATTTTTTCCATTTGCTCTTTAATTTGCTTAACTGCATTCTCAACTTCAGTTTTTTCTGCCACATTCATTTTAATGGCCATGGTTTTGGCTCCAAGCTTTTTTAGCTCGTCGGCGGTTTGGGCGGCTAATTCAAGATTAATATCCGCTACTACAATGTTGGCGCCCGCGCTGGCCAGGGTTTCTGCAATTGATTTTCCAATGCCCTGGGCTGCACCGGTTATTAGTGCTACTTTGTCTTTTAAGTGCATCCTAGTCTCCTTTTTAGTTTATCGTAACTGAGCGATCAATCTTCTTAGTCAACCCACTCAATATTTTCCCGGGCCCAACCTCAACAAAATTAGTGACTCCATCCCCAATCATTTTTCGAATCGATTTTTCCCATAAAACTGGAGCAGTGACTTGTTTTATCAGTAAATCGGCTATTTCATTTGCTTGGCTCACATAATTTGCCGTAACATTAGCTACTAGGGGTATCTTAGCATCTTTTATTTCAATTTTGTCTAATTCTATCCTTAATTTATCTGTCGCAGGTTGCATAAGCGGACAATGAAAAGGAGCAGAAACAGCTAAAGCAATTACTCTTTTTGCTCCGGCTTCTTTTAGTTTTGCTCCGGCCGCTAAAACAGCCTCTTTTTTGCCGGAGATCACAACTTGGCCTGGGGAATTAAAGTTTGCTGGCCAGACATTTCCAACTTGCGCACAAGTCTCTTCTACTATTTTATTGTCGGCGCCGAGCACAGCTGCCATGGCTCCGTCTCCTTCAGCAACAGCCTCTTGCATAAATTTTCCGCGCAGATGAACAATTTTAACTGCATCAGAAAAAGAAATTGCCCCGGCTGCTACCAGTGCCGAATATTCACCTAAGCTGTGGCCAGCAACGCAATCCGGCAAAGGAATATTTTTGCTCTTTAAGAGGTCAAAGGCAGCGAGGCTAACCGCTAAAATAGCCGGCTGTTGGATAGAGGTTTTTTTGAGCTCTTCTTCTGGGCCGTAAAAACAGATCTTTAGCAGATCAAATCCCAAAATTTGATTGGCCTGCTCTAAATATTTTTCTGCTAGATCCTTTCCCATGCCAACACTCTGTGAGCCTTGGCCTGGGAAAACAAATGCTGTTTTCATAGTCATCCTCTATTATTTAGGAACCTGCGATTGAAATCGCGGTTCCATTCTTAAAATCAACAGATTTAAATCTGTTGATTTTTGTTTTGGAACCGAGAATTTATTCTCCGGTTCCATGCAGGAATCATCCTCTTATTTCCTGCAACTTCTTAGTCAACAAAGGAACGTATTCAAATAAATCCCCGACAATTGAGTAAGTGGCAACCTTAAAGATCGGCGCGTCCGGATCTTTATTGATGGCTACAATTGTATCGGATGATTGCATGCCTACCAAATGCTGGATCTTCCCTGAAATTCCACAGGCAATATAGAGTTTGGGAGCTACGGTTTTGCCGGTTTGGCCTACTTGATGATGAGCAGAGATCCATCCTGCATCAACAGTTGCGCGGGAAGCACCCACGGCACCACCTAGGACTTTTGCTAAATCCTCAATCAGTTTAAAATTCTTGGGATCGCCAATGCCCCGTCCGCCAGAGACAATAATTTCTGCTTCCGTTAAATTAACCTTTACACTCTCATCCTTAATTATTTCAATAAGCCTTACAACTAAGTCTTCGGGATTAATAACTGGGGTAAATTTTATGAGCTCGCCTTTCTCGCCTTCTTTTTTATCAGCTTTTCGAAAAACCTTGGGGCGAACTGTGGCCATTTGCGGACGATTATTAGGAGAAATAATCGTTGCCATGATGTTGCCACCAAAAGCTGGCCGGGTTTGCTGTAATATCTTTTTGTGCGGATCAATTGCCAGTCCAGTGCAATCAGCGGTTAGGCCGGCGCCTACGCGAATAGCCAAGCGTGCAGCTAGATCTCTGCCAATCGTGGTTGCACCCAAAAGAAATATTTCCGGTTTATATTTTGTAATGAGCTCAGAAATAGCCCGAGTGTGAGGGAGAGATTTGTAATCCTTTAGTTCGTTGTGGTGCAAGAGATAAACCTTGTCAGCCCCGTAGGCAAAAAGGTGGGCAATTTCTTCTTCGATGTCTTCTCCGCCGCAAAGAACTGCCGAAAGGTCAGTTTTTAATTCCTGGGCGAGTTTTTTCCCCTCACCTAAAAGCTCGTAGGCAATGGGCTGAATTTTCCCCTCGCGCTGTTCAGCAAAAATCCACACTCCCTTGTAATGGCTAATATCAGTGCTGGTTTCTTTTTCGGCTTTTATTTCAATCGCCTTGAATTTGCAGGAGGAAACACAGGCGTTACAAAGCGTACATTTATCCAAGTCAATGACGGCTAGTTTCTTTTTGCTGTCAGGGCGTGCTTCCATGGTTATGGCGGAAAAAGGGCAAGCCTTAACGCATAGGGTGCAGCCGGTACATTTTTCACTAATTACTTTTATACTCATGTTATTTGTCCATTATGAACCTGCGAATGAATTCGCGGTTCCCTTTTTAATTCTGTAGAATTAATTCTAC
>JABMSE010000019.1 GCA_013204645.1 Candidatus Saganbacteria bacterium
ATGGGAGACCCTGTTAACCTACAACTTTTCCCAGAAATGACAACATAATCCACAATAGCTTGCCATATTAATGAATTTATTAGATAATCAGGCTCACCACTTTTCCTGCATTATTTCCGCCCGCTTTTTTTGATATTCATCATCGGATACTTCATATTCAGTGTGCATCCTAATAGTTAGGTCACCGGCTTGATAGTCTTCTCCCTTGCTTCTAAAAGTTTGTGCGTGCTCAAGCAATAAGGGTAGGGTGTAGGCATTTAGGTCAGCATAATTGTCAATGGCAATTTGGGTGATCCCTAATTCAGAAAAAGTGTCTAGGTAGGCAGTATCCTCTATTACTGCTCCCAAGGTATTGGTATTAGTTGCATATCTTTCAAGGTAGGAAATTTCTTCATCACTCATAGCTGTTACGTTAACCCCGCGATCGGCAAGATAGGCAATTAGTTCTTTTTCGTCTAACCATCGGGTCAAGCCGGATTCTTCGGCGATCCAGTCCTCTACCGTTGAAAGTGTTGTGTGGGTAGCCATTGAGGCTCCGATAGCCGTAAGAACAATTCCACTACCAACAACTGCTCGAGCACCCGGGATAGGGGCTGCTAAGGCAGGAGCGCAAAGTATTCCTAGGCCAGTGCTGACCCCACCAAACACCACTGCAGAGACAGCACCATTTCCAGCTTCTACAGCAATATTTCCAATTCCACGTCCCATTACCCAGCCGTGTCCCCAACCTTCTCCAAAAACCCGGCCGCTTTGCTCATAGGTTTCAATTGCCGATGAAATGATTGCACCAGCTGCACCTAGAGATCTGGTTGCACCCAAACCATATCTAACTTTAATCAAATTTTCAGTGCCCATAAACGCTAAACCAGTACCAGATCCAATTCCAAAATTAGTTCCAATACCCGTCCAGGTTTCAAGAGAAGTTAGATCTTCGCCAGAAGCAATAGCTCCACCTAAACTAAAAACCAGTGAAAGAGCAGCTGCGGGACCTTTTCCTTTCCAAGCACCGTGACCAAATGCTCTTATTCCTCCGCCTCTTTGTTGGACCTTTGGTAGTTCCGGAATCAAAGCCATTCCACTTTCGCCACCGGCTTTGCCGCCATTTCGGGTTCTTCCATTATGCCCGTCTAAAACGCTTCTGAATTGTGCTTCGCTTATTTCCCCTCTTGTGTATAATCGCGAAGCTTCGGAAATCTCCATGCCATGAATATCAATTGGAGCACTTGCAGTTGCAGCGGCTTTCTTTTCAGCTGCTGGGTTTTTCGTTGTGGATTTTTTCCTGGCTGTTCTTTTCCCTCTCCCTTTGGCTTGTTTTGCCTCAAAACGATCAAGCGCTTCAGCGGCAACTTCTGGGTCACTTAGGAGTTTTCCGTCTCGAAGTAAGTTATGTAAAAATGTAGCAAATCTTTTACTACTCATCTTTTCACCATTTTGTGTTTCCCATCTCTCTGCTGCGTCCAAAGTACCAGTTATTTGTGCCTCCCGAATCGCCGCAGCTTCTGCTGGATCACCTAGAGGGGTTTGACCGGCTCGTTTTACATCGTGCACGACCCCTTGGAGCTTATATTTTTCTCTGCTTTGGAGAGCAATGTCGCTATCGATTACTCCAGCAGCTTCTAGGATTCTTAATTCAGCGTTGAACTGTCTGGTGGTTAAGTTACGGGCCACTGCACCTTGGACGAGTCGCGCAGCCAATAGCGCTTTTTGCATGACTGGATCCAGGGGCGTTCCCTTGGTTCCTGGTGCTGGTTCGTTTTTGGGTTGTGGGCCAGAAACCAGCCATTTTTTACCTAAGTTTATTAGGCGGGTGAATTCTTTGAATAAAGTCTGCCCAAATTGGGATTGGATACCTCGGGCAATAAGCTGAGCGTGGTCTGGGCGAACCCCAAGTTCGGCAATATTAGGCATTCCCCCCTTATTAACTGCATCTATGATTTTGACAATTTGGTCACCACGCAGATGAATGGTTTGGGTTGTGGGTTTACCATCTGGGCCTGGTTGTTCAAATCTAAAGGTATAGGTTTTGGTGGCGCCTTCTCCACGGGCTATTTCGTGGAGCATCTTCGGTGCAGTTGTTCGGCTAGTTCCCTCCGGAGCTTCCATGCCTTTGGGAACGGTTTCAATCGTAGCTTTGTGGGTGGGATCCTTCCAAATCTTCTTAAGCGCCTGGGCAATTTTTGTCCACTCAACAAGGGTTCCGCGGCCAAGCTGGCCAGTAAAATATTTGCCTTTAGGAACTTCTCCGGTTTCGGCCATTTCAATTAAAGCAGAATTTTTGATTTTAATTGGGCTTTGACGACTTCTTAGTTCTTTTTGTAGTATTTTTGCTCTGGCTTCTAATTGTTTAAGTTTGGCAGCATCCTGTGAAATATCAGCCGCTGGATCAGAAGCTAGGGCTTTTTTCATGTCTGCTTCTAGTTGTTTTATTTCTTTGCCTAGATCAGCTACTTCTCTCGCTAAACCTTCTCGGGCACGGGTGTTAGTAATCTCTGTAAATCCTGATTGGTCATGGTTTGCTCTTTGCAGAACATCAACCATAGCGCCTTCTCCAGACGCAAAATCAACTGGTTTGTTGCGTGTAGCATAATGGCCAGGTATTTCTCCAGGAGCATTTGAAACGGTTGCTTTCAATCCCTCCCAGCCTTTGTGCAGGGGTTCGCGAATGGCGCGACCGCCAATTATGGGGATACTGGCTGGCACTCTTTCCGGAATGATGGATCTAAGGGCAGTGTGGTATTTTGCCCTTCTGGCTGTTCGCTTTACCCAACCATCAGTATTTTTGGCTCCGTCTGTTTCTCCAGCATCAAATATTTCCATGCTGGGCTTTGCTTCAACTGAGATATTTCCGGTGATGTCGCGCACAGTGTTATCAATATTGGTTGTTTCTATTCCTGCGCTACGGTTTGCATATTCACGATAGGCTCCATTTATAACCAGATAAGCTGGCTTAATCCCAGTTCTCCAACCAAGAATTCTTATTCCTAATCCCTTGCTTAATCGATGAGCAAAGGCATTTGATTCAATGGGAACAAATTCAGCTTGAGATTGTCGGGCCAAAGAAGCTACACCAGCTTGTGCGCGGAGATCTCCTTCAAATATTTGGGATAACCTGACTCGCTCTTCTACCGTAACTGCGCCTCTTACTTTGAGGCGTTTGTTCTCATTGTCATAGCTGTATTTTCCGTTCGATTCCCTCATGAATTTATTTAGTGCATCGACTTGTGGTTGGGTTTGCAGGACAACGCTTTCCGCGAATCTTACCAATCTAGCATGTTTTTTAACAAGTTTATCCCAACCAGCAATTTTTAGGTTGTTTCTGCCCCAGCCAATACCAGACCAAAGAATTTTCATGCTGGTGCCAAACATGGCGAGAATGATTCCCGTTTCCATAACTGCTGCACCAGTGCGGCCTTGTTGTGCCAGACCGACCGGTGTAAAAAGAAAGATAAAGTTAAAGGCTTCAAATAAACTAAAGCTTGAACCAGTGTGGGTTATGCCTTGGTCAGTTCGATGAAGAGCCAACTCCCTTTGGGGTGCTTTGCCTGGACCAATGTTGGTTACCCATTCTGTAGCCCCTCCCCAAATATCAGAAAATCCCATGCTGATTCTTCTCTGCATCATAAAGCCGTAATCTAATGCAGCGGTTACTTTAGAAATGCTATCAATTGCGTTATACGCGGCGTATCCCCGTGGGTCCTCATTTATGGCTTCCCATTCTTGGCTGCCATAGATATAAGTATCGTTCCACCCTTGTCTTGCAAATTTGCTGCCAAACCAGCCATGATTTTCTTCTGTTTGGCCAGCGACTAGATGCAGAACCTCAATATGTTCTGATGGTTCCTGGGTTGCATAGTAATCGTAGGGCACGCGTACCTCGAGGCTTCGGCCGGCTAGATCAATTTGGCCTAAGGGTTGTTTTTCAAAGTCTTCGACCACGCGGGTCTTGTTAAGTTCGGCCGTGACTTTAAACATATCTTCCAAGAGAAGAGCTAGGCCAGGAGCACGTTTTTCGTTAAATGAGTCAAAAAGTTCAATGCCTTCTTGACGTTGAAGTTCTGCTTTTTCTTTAGGGCTAAAACCATAAGCTTTGTCAGATAAATATTCTGAAGACAAGTGATCTAAATATTTTTTGTCCTGAAGTGCGCGTAGGGCTGTTTTGATTTGTTCTGGATTATCATATTGGAGTGCTTCGTTGAAATCTTCAAGAATAGCAATAAAGAGGGGGCTTTTAACCCGGGCGTCGTCATAATCACCATTGCTATTGGGATCAACCAAATGGGCTATTTGGCGAAGCAAGCGAGGATTGCGTAGAATTTCAGAGATTACTTTTTCCTCTACATATTTGTTAAAAAGATCAAGATCCTCTTGTGTTACCCTTGAAAGGGCAGTGCTTATGTCAACGCCTTGCGCTTGTGCTTGCTCGATTTTATTTTCTAAATATTCGGTGCCATAGGGGCTATAAATCATAATGTAGTGCAGCTGCGAAGCCATGGGCATGGGAGGAGAGATGGTATTTGAAGACATAGCTGCGCCTTGAGCTAAATAGTATAATGCACGAGCACCAGGGTTAGAAATAATTTCGGCTTTGCGTTCCATGGTAATGCCGCCATAGGAAACATCATCAAAATCAAACAGGCGGCCGCCAATACAGGCCACGTCGCGGGTGGTGTTCCAAAGCCCAGACATGCCTCCGTGTCCACCAAAAGTCAAAAGAAGCAGTGGCATTAAAGGATCAAGATTTCCGTTCTGGGGAATATTTTCAAAGGCCTTGGTGATAGCTATTTTGGCGTAGGTTTTTTCAAGCGACTCACCTACCTCGGGCATGGTCATAGAAAGATTCAGTTCTTCCCCGCCGCCGGCAAAATAATTATCTAGGGCTTCAAGCGCGGTAAACCTTGAGTCTCTTCCAAATGGCCCGTAGATGCGATCATCATACTGGACCATTACATGGCCAAGAGAAGATGTGAGATGGTGGGCCAGGGGATGTTCTTGGGCAGCGTCTCCTACGATTCCTGCTAAAGGAGAAGCTGTCAGTCTTTCATAATCTTCTCGGGTAAAGCGGTCACTAGTTAATAACTCCGTGGCCTCCTGTTTTTTTGAATCTACTTCTTGCTTGGCTTCAACCCAGGTTAAATAGGCATCCCTGGAACCCCTTATTCCTGAAATAGAGCTAAGGGCCTCGGCTGCGCGTTTTTCTATGTCATCGCCAAGACCTCTCGGAGAAATATCTTCTCCCAAATCAAAGATGCCGGGTTTTGCGTAGTTTAAGAGGTAGAGCTGTTCTTCAAGTTGGTCCACATTAGCCATGAACTGGACTGGGTTTTCAGCAGTTTGCTTCTCCATCGTTAAAATGCGTGAGATAGTGCCCTGCAAGTCTTCTAACTTATTTATGCGGGCATTTAAGTTAGATGCTTCTGGGCCTTTAGTATCCGAGGCAACGATCCAATCAGAGTGTTCATCTTCGGATGGAATGTAATCTGGGTCATCGTCGTATTCGCTGATAGTTTCCAGCTCGCCAGCCAGTTCTTTGTATTCTTGGTTGAGCCGGTATATTTCGGAAGA
>JABMSE010000020.1 GCA_013204645.1 Candidatus Saganbacteria bacterium
CAGGTACCCGCGACCCCTTGATCCCTGGACGGGATCAAATGCCCCTTCCGCCTCCCTAGATTGAGACCGCCGTCACAAAAGATATGCTTTGATTTACGATAACATCAGACACCGAAGAAAGCGCAAGAATTTATTTTTTTAGCGGACATTCCTTGCAAAGCGGTTTTGTTTTTTTGCAAAAATGCTTACCAAGTGCCACCAGCAGGGCATGATATTCTTTGTAGACTCCTAATTTCTTTGGCAGGTTTTGCTCAAAATAATCTTTTATGGCATGATAATCGCTGGTTTTGATCAGGCCCAAACGATTAAAGATGCGAACCGTGTAGGCATCGACCACAAAATTGGTCTTATCTAAAGCGTAACAAAGCATTGAGTCAGCAGTTTCCGGCCCAATTCCCCAAACCTTCAACAATTCTGGTCGCAACAAATTAAGGGGCTTTTTTTTAAGTTTTTTTACCCCACCCTGCTTAATTAACCATCGGCAAAAAATCTTAAGTTTTTTCGCTTTAGCCCTAAAATATCCCGCCGGCCTTATTAATTTCTCAAGTTTTGCATTTGGAATTCGTACCAGCGACGTTGGACGAAGGACGTTGGACTGCTTTAAGTTCGCAATGGCCCTTTCAACATTTCCCCAATTAGTATTCTGGGTCAAGATTGCCCCAATCATTATCTCAAAAGGGGTATCCCCCGGCCACCACCCCTGCGGTCCAAAGTGAGCTAAGAGCTTTTTATATATTTTCAATAATTTTGCTTGTTTGGATTTTGACATTGGTAGCTATAAACTTCATTCGTCAAGTATGTCTTTCCTAATCTCCGCCATCATTTTCATATAAAAGGCTACATTATGTATAGTTAACAGATGCAAGGCCAAAATCTCGCGGGCCCAGAAAAGATGGCGAATATAAGCCTTGGAGAAATTCTTGCAGGCATAACAATCACAGGTTGGGTCAATTGGGGAAAAATCCTTTTCAAAGCGGGCCTGGCGGATGCTGACCTTGCCTTCGGAAGACAAGAATGTTCCATGTCTAGCCAGGCGGGTTGGAATCACACAATCAAAAATATCTGCACCTAGTTTAACAGCTCCAGAAATGTCATCGGGAAAACCAACTCCCATCAAATGCCGCGGCTTATCAAATGGAAGAATTTCTGTCACCGCATCCAGCATGTCAAACATCTCATTTTGGGGCTCCCCTACTGACAATCCCCCAATGGCATACCCCGGAAAATCTATTTCGGAAATCTCTTCTGCTGACTGCTTGCGCAAATCCTTGTAGGTACCACCCTGAACAATGCCAAACAAGGTTCCTATTTTCGATTGTCCACTTTCGATTTCCGATTTACTCTCTTTTGCCCATCTAGTCGTTCTCTTAACTGCCAGGGCCACTAGCTTCTTATCACAGGGATAGGGGGTACATTCATCCAGCGGCATCATAATGTCTGAAGCATAAGCGCCTTCAAGTTCTAACACACTTTGCGGGGTTAAAAAATGTTTTTGTCCGTCAATGTGAGATTTAAAGTCAACCCCTCGGTCAGTTACTTTTCTCATGTCCGCCAGGGAAAAAACCTGAAAACCACCTGAATCGGTTAAAATAGGCTTATCCCAGTGCATAAATTTATGCAGACCGCCAGCCTCGCGAATTAGATCAACTCCCGGCCGAAGCATCAGATGATAGGTGTTAGCCAAAATCATTTCTACCCCAGCTTCTACGAGATCACGGGGTGACATGGTTTTAACCGTGGCTAAGGTTCCAACCGGACAAAAAACTGGGGTGTTTACTTCTCCGTGCGGGGTATAAAGTTTTCCCACCCGGGCCTTGGATTTTTTTGATTTTTTGAGGATTTCAAACTTGAAAGCCATGAATTTATTATATCATAAGATCAAGCCTGGTCTTCGATCAACCACTCAAAATACTCAAGGTTATCTTGGACAACGGGATTGCCAGGATAGCGGCGAAACCAAGCCAAAAGTGCCCCTTTTTCTGCGGGTGTCGCAATAGCAAAAAATTCCCTTAATGATTCAGGACATCTAACTTTAAGGACAGAAGACCCTATTGCGTTAAGTTTGGCTTTAGAAGAAGCCTTTGGATGAGAGAAAATGGCTGGGATGTCGATCAGATAGGGACTTGAGGCTTCCAATTCTTCTCTAGTAAAAAAATCATAATATAGACCAAATGCCTCCCGTCTTATTTGCGGGTGCCGATGGGTAAAACAGGGCCTAAGATGATCTGCATTCGATTGAAGAGTTCGCTTCACTCTGTCAAAAGCTTTTTTTTGTGCCCATAAAGGGGTTCTTGAATGATGCATTACCCCCAAAATTTCATAATACTCGATCTCCTTACACACAGCCAAAGCCTGCAAGGTTTCTGGATGCATCCCTCCTTCCACCATGCCTATTTTAGCAGCCGTTAAAGAAGCAAGATAGATGATACGTTCTTTCGAAGATAATTCTCCCAAGGCAGATTTTATCTGGTCTAACTCTGAAGACCTATAAGCTTTCCGCCTAGAATCCGCAAATTCTTCCAACGAATAAGGCTCAATTGGTTCATCCGCACGACAATCAACTTCCAAATCAGAGATATCTCCTTTTTTATAAAGCACAAAACGGAAAAGACGCATCAAATCTTTTTGGGTAATCCCTTGGGGTAAAGCAGTTAATGTAAAATTTCTCCTTCGAAGACGATAAGCCAGGTCCGGGTATTTGGACAAAACACCCCTAATCTCATAATAATCAAGCGCTTTATTTTTAGCCAGACGGGCCAGCTCTTTAGCCGCGCTCCGCAACCCCCACGTCGACCCCTCCACCAATCGGGAATAAGGATGCACCGCTTGGTTTCCTCGACTACGATAAAAGGTAACTGCCATATGCTTATATCGACACTTTTTGGCCAAAATTTCACATAAGATCAATAAAAACCAAAGAAAAATTAAATGGGGACAGCTTACCATTTAATTAAATAGTAAGCTGTCCCCATTTATGCTAAAATTCAAGTATGCTTTCCAAAGAAAACCTAGAAGAAATACTAGAAACTTCGCTTCGGTCGGGGGCAGATTTTGCGGAAATCTTTATTGAGGAAACCAATGCCACCGGCATTTCTTGTGAAGACAATAAAATTGAAAAGATTTCATCAGGTATAGTAGGTGGGGCTGGCATTCGCCTCATTTCTGGCAAAGAAACGGCTTATGTGGCATCTTCAGATACCAGCTTCGAAACCTTGAAAAAAGCTGCTCTAAAAATATCCAAATCTATCTCTTCCAAAACAAAAAAACACAAAATTAATTTAGTCCCAAAGGTGCCCGGTCATCTTTCTCAAATAAAAATTCGCCCAAATGAAGTCTCAACTAATAAAAAAGTAGATAAAGTTCTGCTTTTAGATAAAACGGCTCGCTCTTTTGGAGGTAAAATAAAACAGGTCACCGTGCGCTATTCTGATTCAAACCAGGCAGTGACTATTGCCAACTCATCGGGGACATATGTAGAAGACAATCGCATCCGCACCCGCTATTTTATAAATGTCATTGCCCAAAAAGACCATATCCTACAAACCGGCTATGAGGCACCGGGCGGAACCGTTGGCTTTGAGCTATTTGATCTTTATCCTCCACAAGAGTATGCAGCCAAAGCAGCACAAAGGGCCATTAAAATGCTTAATGCCCCCCACGCCCCCGCCGGAAAAATGATGGTGGTATTATCCTCTAGCGCCGGCGGAACCCTGATTCACGA
>JABMSE010000021.1 GCA_013204645.1 Candidatus Saganbacteria bacterium
ACCGAGACATCTTGTCCCGAGCGGAGTCGAGGGATTAGTCTCAGGTTCCTTATGTTCTAGCTAAGAGGGATAGAAAATGAAAGGCAATTCTTTACCAAGAATAACTCCGGCTCCATCAGCATATCGTGACCTTATGAGGGATGTGTTTGAAAGGACGAGAAGCTTGCCGTCAGGAAGAAGTCCATTCAAAAGATTTTATAGTGGTCAGCCGGTTGGAAATAACCACACTCCTGTCTCAATAGGGATGGATATGTTTCTTAGGACGCTCTTGGCACCTAGGCTTATAGATGCAAAGAGGCTGCTAACTGCTTTTGATTTCTATAACGCCTTTGCAAACGATGAAGCGAGAGAATTCACCCAACGTACCAGAATTGAAAATTACACGAATGGCATCATGTTTCATCACCCTGATTCGCAAAGCTTAGATCGAGCCGAGATCAAACTTAAATGTGAAGAATTGATCGATACCATTTTTGGGGTGCTAAAAGAAGCGCGGGATGTCCCACAAATATTTTATGAACTCATAGAAATGCTTAGCCGTGGTTCTGGAAGGTTTGATGCCCTATATTTTGCTGAGTTACAAGTGGCTTATGATCATTATAAACATGTGTACAAGCTTCCTCAAAGAGAGATTCAATTATCTCCTTATCTGGTAGGCTCCAGTTTAGTGGATATTGGTTGTGGGGGGGGAGATCTGGTTGCTTATTTAAAAGAACATCATCCCGAACTTGCAGAGGTAGCTGGAATTGATGTGACTGATTGGAGAACCCCGGGGTTAGATATAGATTATCATGTGCTTGACCTCACTAATCCGTATGCACGTATTGATAAGCAATACGATGTTGGTTTAATGATGGCAATTTTGCATCATGCAGGAAGAAGAGACAGCGAAATGGATACTTTCTTGCAGGGAGCGAGAAAAATAGTAAGAAAACGATTGATTGTTGAGGAAGATCTTATAGTGAGCCCTGGTTGTTTGGAATCTGGATTGCCGGGAGTGGCGAGATTTAATGAACTAAGAGAAACACGACCTCTTTTAGATGAATATCTTGGTTATTCGCTTGAAACCCAGCATGATATTACACTACTTAACGATTATCTGGCGAACGCTCTTTTAGTTGGTGTGCCGGAAATGAACTTCTCTTTTGGTTTCAGAACGCTCACAGAATGGGTCCAAACTTTTGAGCGTAACGGTTTTAGGCTAAGGCATGTTAATGTGTTAGGATTCCAGAGCTGGCAGCTTCATCAGGTATGCCATGCGCATTTTATATTGGATAAAGTTTAGTTTATTTCTTTCATAATTCCCCTTCTCTTTCTAAGAGAAGGGGGCGAAGGCCTCACTTAAGCGGGGATGAGTTAGATTTTATCCACGTTTTTATTAGTCTGCATAGCCGGAATATAGTAGGCTTGATTTTGTTTTGAAAACGCCACCTTAATGTTCTTGGGCAGATTTAAGAAATCCACAAAGTAAAAAGGTGGTTCGTGTTTGTTGACATGTTTTATAGCAGAAGAGACGGCGTAGGTTTTGTTGCCATCATTAAGGTCAACTAAAAAGATAGAGCGCACCAGTGTTGAAACCGCAGCCCCTTTTTTGTCTTTAGCTGTAATATAGAACATCAGGTCTGGTTTGATCATGGCAGTTGGAATTCCAAAATAATAAATGCCATTTTCATAGTGAGAATTAAGGGCTTGCCATTTTATTTTAGTAAAACCACTGGGTTGTGCTTGGCTATAGTAGAGTTTGACATCTTCTATTTTATTATCGGATAAAGCTTGAGCTGGAATAATTAATTTGTTGCCTCCCTTCCTGTGGGTGGCAAGTAAATTAATAATCGGGAAGCTGCCTTCCTTTTTGAGCTTATTATTTAGCCAGACAAAGACTGTTTTTTGCATATCAGATGCGAATTGATGCCTTAAATTTGGAATAAGCAATAATTTTTTTGCAACAGCAACTTCGGCAAAACTTTTCTGAAAGGTTGGTAGATAATAACAGTGATCATTGGTGCCAGTAATAAAAAGAATAGGGGCATGTTGGGTCTTGAGAAAATTTTTGGGATCAATATAAGTGTGCCATCCCTCTAATTCATCTTTGTCCATTCTTGTAAAGCGTTTTTGCCAGGTACAACCTTCAGGGATGTAGCCGGCGCCAAAGACATTTACTGCGGTCTTTAAGCGCTTGTCCTGGCCATTGGTTAGAAGGGTGATAACGCCGCCCCAGGAAAGGCCTACCATTCCGATGCGTTCTTTATCAACTTCAGATCGTTGGGTAAGATAGGTAATTCCATTACGGGTAGCTGCTACAGCATGGACTAAATAGTTATAGCTGGGATCTGGTTTGCTGCGTAGAAGAATTGCAACATCCATGTTGGGCCCAGACGAACGTGATCTTTGACGGCGCTCTCCTTTTCCTGGCAGATCAATGGCCAATACGGCGTAGCCTTGTTTGGCCCAACGCAGGGTTTTGTCAAGATAGGCACTGCCCCCGCCTCCGTGGACAATCAAAAGGGTAGGCAGTTTATGCTGGGCTTTGTAAGGGTAACAAAAATAGCCAAAAATTTTGACTGGTTTTCCATTATAAGGGCGACTTTGATAGGTAATTTCCTCTACCTGAATTAGGTCCTGACGATAAGATTTTATGGTTTTTGAATTTACCTGCTCGAGCGGAATATCCCAGAGCTCTTTAAGAGCAAGAGAGGGAAAACAAAAGGCTGGAACAGCAAAAATAACAATTAATAAAAAACCTATGAGTAAACGCATGTTGTAGGGTATTATATCATAATACACTGTGCCCTTTGTAATCGTGCCAGGCACGGATTATGGGTGCTGTCCACTTTATCGACGTGAAGCTGTGCCAGGCACAGATTCAAGATTGAAAAAATAAGAGGGATGATGATTTTTTAACGATTCGATTTCTAATAATCTTCAGATTTTGTGAAATTTCCCATCAAAACAGCCGATAAATCTATGGTGCCAGGTACTAATTGTGAATACGTAAAACGTTGGGCGTTAGGCGATGTGCGAATCGTTAAGCGTTGTGCGATGCGCGTTACGCATTACGTTTCGCACTTCGCAACCGATTAACGCATAACGCAAGACAGGCATAGATATATGTATAACCTAAAACTAATATCCTTCAATATGCTAGAAAGCTTGGAAGACTTAGGGTTTCCAGAAGCAGCTTCTTTGCGAGAAAGGGTTGAGCAATACGAATCTCAAAACAGAGCTGACTTAATCAGGGACCTAAGGCTTTCTGGGCTGGCAATGTCTAGACAGATGCTTGAAAGATTATTTGAGAGAGGAAATATTGAAGTTATTCTCCAAGCACTTCCGGGAGCAGAAGAACCCTGGATGCCTAAGATGGAGGAAGTTCCTGGTGGGACCTTCAAAATGGGTGGGACAGAACAAGAGGATGAGAGGCTAATAAGGAAAGTAAGGCTTTCAGATTATAGGATAGGGAAAGATCCAGTAACCAATGCCCAATATGCTAAATTTATAGAAGAAGGTGGATATACCAAGCAAGAATACTGGAGTACGGAAGGCTGGGCCTGGAAAGATGGGCAAGCAAAAGCAATCACCGGTCCAAAATGGTGGGAGAGCGGAGAGCATAATAGTGGCCCAAAATATCCCAATCATCCGGTTGTTGGAGTAAATTGGTATGAAGCCCAGGC
>JABMSE010000022.1 GCA_013204645.1 Candidatus Saganbacteria bacterium
AGCTCAGTTGGTTAGAGCGTACGGCTGATAACCGTAAGGTGAGTGGTTCGAGTCCACTATCGCCCATTTAACTTACAACTGACCCACTAGTTTTTGGGTGATATCTTGCATATCTGGATGTCGCAGCACGTTATACACAACCGTATCCGTATCCGGTGCTAAGCGTTCGCCGGCCTCGCAAAGTTGTTCTTCCCCAAGAGTTCTTTCAATTACCTGATGCAAATCACGAGTCCGAGGATCTAAAACAACAAGCTTAACCCCTTGCGCTAATAAGGCAGCTAAATTCGCCTTTAAGGGATTATCTCCATCCGCAGCTTGTTTAAGTAGCTCTCTATTTGTTTCAGAACTTATAAATATTATAGGGGTTGTTTTTCTTGAAATAGGGATTTCTCCTTGGATAAAGCAATAATTATAAAAACAACACCCGGGCCCAAACAGGTGTCCGGCTTTTCCCCGATTAGCCATTTCATTAAAATATACAGTTGGCAATACAAAAATATATCCACCAGAACGAAGGTGGGTGGAATGAATATCTGTTAGTTCATTACCAAAAGACATATAATTGCCCCTCTCTACCCGGGCCGGAGAAAAAGAGCCAGAACGAAGAGAATCCACGAAGCTCTCGGGAGACATTCTAAGCAAACATCGATTGTGCAAAGGAGAATCTACAATATAGCGATAGGGAGCCGCCCCTCCATCTTTTATCGTCGCCAATCTCTCAGAAATCATCTCAAATAATCTCCCCACTTCTTCTTTTCCTAGTAAGCCCCCTAGCCTATTCACCGCAACCCCAACCGACTTAGCTAGTAAGGGAGATAAATGTCGAGCTAGCGCCCATAAAACAGTATCACGGTTAAGTGGTTTAGCCTGTGGACCAAGAGACATCTTTCTGTAAGCCAAAGGCCCAAATATCACAGGGGCTCCAACTTTCACGTACCTAGGAAAGGTCTTTCCTGCAGCTGGGACTGAAACCATTTTCTTCCTCCTTTTCTCCTATCCAGATATCGCAGTATTATCAAAAAAATTTCACTGAAAACTGAAATTAGATCATAAAAAGCACGACAACTGTATGCAATGCCAAGTATCGTAAATAATATGAGAGTTGTCCTAGTAAACGTAGGTGGAAGAGGTACAATACCGGTACGAAGCTCCCTGGGCTTACGGGTTATTGAGAAAGCACTTCAAATCCACGCAAAGGTTAGCGATATTCGTCATTTTCCTGCGCTCGCTTACCTTCCAAATCGTGATGGACTAGCCGCTTTTAATCATTTTGGCCGGGCATTTTCTTCTCTATCAAATGGCAGCCGAAACCTACTTTTTGTTTTTTCAACCACAACAGCTGGCTACCCAGTTTTTAGGGAGATATCAAGAGGTGTCAAACAAGCGCTACCCCATGCAGCAAGGACTTTAGGTGGCCCTCACCTGGCCCGAGAAGAAGGCCTTGTCGATACCCATGGCAGACGCTATAGGGATACCGTCGAATTAGCCCTGCAGGATAATCTTGCTGACGCAGCAGTTGTCGGCGACGCTGCTCCTTTAATTGATTACGTTAATATTGGAATGATGGCAGAAGCTGTTGATCCAGCAACAACTCCTGGCCTCTATTATCTGGATCATCAAGGAAATATTATTGGCAGAAACACCGGCAGATTCCCAGTCCTTGAAGAAATTCCACATATTTTTGACGAAGAAAAAGGCAGAGCCAGCTTAATGCTTACTCGGGAATGCGAAAATAATTGCGGTTTCTGCCGGTTTAAAGGTGGTAAATTAGTTTATCCAAAAAGCCAAGTCCCCATAGTCTTGCAACAGATTTCAGCACGATTCAAGGAAGCCGGGGCTCCTTATGGAAAAGTTCAATTTTACGATTCCAATCCTGCTGAAGAAAGAAAAGGCGGAAACCTTATTACTTTATTGGACGAATTTGAAAGAGAAGCCTTTCCTTACCTTTTAAAAATCGCCTTTTTAGAAGTCCCTTCTCTCCTTGGCAAAGACATTGAAACATTTGCTTATCACTTAATCCAGCACGGTTTTTATCACTTTAAAGCAGCCCGCGATGCGGTTACAGCTAAAACAGCAGTAGATATTGGAAGAAATTTTAAAGGGAGGCCCAGAAGTCAAACTCGACTGGACGATGAAAAAACTGCCCTTCTTGAATTTATCACGGCTCTTAAAAAATGGCATCGGGACAAAAAAACGATAACTGGCTATCCGCCGGTTCCCAACTTTAAAGTATCTGTAAGCTATATTATTTCTCCTTTCATGACTGAAGATGAAATGCTAGCCATGGTCACTGATATGGAAGATTTTGAAAAACAAAGCGGAGATGGGGTTGAGATTATAATCCGCTTTAATCCGCTGATGCCATTTCCGGGAAATGCGGTGCGAAAAGAGCATATCGAACACGTTCATGACCCAGAATTTACCAACATCTCACTTTCTCCGATCTTATGGGATAGTTCGCTGGGTCCAGCAGTTGAAGTGATGAATTTTCTAATGAGCCATAGGTATCAGTGGCAAAAAGAAGAAATTTTACAAAAGAAAGGCCAAGAAGCTTATTATAGAAGTTTTAGGGAGTTTATTCGCGAAACCTATGCTAATGGATAAGCAAAGAGACTCACACAAGCCGATTAAAGAAACAGCTGCGCTTGCCAGTGTGGCAGGCAATATCTCCCACTTGCACAACCTTAGCTAAAATAGCATCCGCATCGCAATCATAATACATTTCCGATACTTTCTGAATATGACCTGAAGTTGCGCCCTTGTGCCATAACTCTTTGCGCGAACGACTCCAATACCACATCTCTTTTGTTTCTAATGTTTTTTGCAGCGATTCCTTGTTCATATAAGCCAGCATTAAGACGGTCCCGTCTTTTTCATCCTGAACAATAGCGGGGATCAAACCCTTTTCATCAAATTTTAATTTACTAATATCCATCAAAAATTTACCTCCTTTAGTTCACGTTCTTTTTTAACTGCGCGGAATTCAATATTGACTGCCCCACTTCCCAAAAGGCCTTCCAAAGTTGCAACCAACTCCGGATTTATGTCCACATGAAAACTCTTGCCCAATGCAACTCGTTTCCCCTCCATGCGTATAACAACAGGGTCTTTTCCCTTAAAGAACAACAAAGTCTCTTTTAGGCGGGATAGAATTCCATTTTCTTTTATGCCCACTAATTCAATATGCAAGGAACGCACCTTTTCCAGCTCTTCCATGGGCTCAATTGATTCGGCCACAATGTTATAATCATCGCTTCGGATATCGCGGTTAACCTTGCCACGTACGACAATAACCTCATCATTGTTCAGCAGGGCTGAGCATTTGGCATAGGTCCTGGGAAAAACCACCAAGCCAATGTTCCCCGACATATCCTCAATGGTTGCGACCATCATCATATCACCTTTTTTTGTAGTAATGCGTCGGCATTCTGAAAGAAGGCCTCCAATTTTTACAATTTCGCCTTCCCGCATATCAGGAACATCGGCAATTTTATTATTGGTTTGTCCCTCGAGTGAATCTTTAACGTACTCTAAGGGATGAGAAGAAATATAAAGACCTAATAACTCTTTCTCCATACGCAGCAGTTGTTCGGGTGGAAATTCCTCAATTTCGGTTTCGTTACCGTCACCGGTCTGTGTTCGGTGTTCGGCGCTCTGCACCTCAAATAAAATGCCCTGCCCACTGGCTTTCTCTTTTTGCGCGGTAGCCGCACGGCTCATGGTTTTAGAAAGTATTCCCAACATATAAGCACGCCCAGAACCCAAGGAGTCAAAGGCTCCGGCTTTAATCAGGCTTTCGATCACTTTCTTGTTCACAGCGCGAGAATCTATCCTTTCACAAAAATCAGCCAAAGACTTAAAAGGGCCCCCTTCTTTTTTAACATTGATTATAGAGTCAATGGCCGCTACCCCCACATTTTTAACCGCGGAGAGCCCAAAGCGGATACCTTCTGCTACAACTGTAAAATTGCGATAGCTTTCGTTAACATCTGGGGGGAGAATTTTAATTTTTAGGCGTCGGCATTCATTCATATAGGAGGTAACTTTATCAGTATTACCCGTAACCGAGGTTAAAAGCGCTGCCATAAACGCAACTGGATAATTGGCTTTAAGATAAGCGGTTTGATAAGAAATAACACCATAAGCTGTGGAGTGGGATTTATTAAAACCATAACCAGCAAATTTTGCGCAGAGATTAAAAAGTTCAGTCGCTTTGTGCCTTGAAACCCCACGCTTTACGGCCCCCTCAATAAAAAACTCTTTTTGCTGCTGCATTTCCTTAGTTTTCTTTTTGCCCATAGCTCGACGCAATAAATCAGCTTGCCCCATGCTAAAGCCAGCTATTTTGCTGGCAATTTCCATGACCTGTTCCTGATAAAGAATTACCCCATGGGTCTCCCGTAAAATCGGCTGCAATTCAGGCAACATATACTTAACGGGAATCTGGCGAAGTTTACGTTTCACATAATCCTCAACCATGCCACTTTCTAGCGGACCTGGCCGATAAAGCGCCAAAAGGGCAATGATTTCTTCAAAGGTACTCGGCCGTAAATCTTTAATAAGCCCGCGCATCCCACGGCTTTCCAGCTGAAATATCCCCATCGTTTCTCCACTGCTTAAAAGTCCATAGGTTTTTAGGTCATCAAAAGGAATGGCATTTAAATCTATTTCTACTCCATGAACTTTTCTGATAATGGAAATAGCATGGGCAATCATGGTGAGGTTGCGCAATCCTAAAAAATCCATCTTTAAGAGCCCAATTTTTTCAAGATCGCCCATGGGATACTGGGTTACAATTACATTTTTGTCAATTTTTTGCAAAGGGACATGTTCAGTTAATGGGTTTTTAGAGATTACAACCCCAGCAGCATGGACTGATGCATGGCGGGATAATCCTTCCAACTTTTTTGCAGTCTCCAAAAGATTTTTAATTTTTTCATCTTTTTCATAGAGAAGACGCAATTCTTTAACTGTTGAAAGTGCTTTTTCAATCGTCATGTCCGGGGCAAAAGGAACCATTTTTGCAACCTTATCAACTTGTGCTAAGGGAACCCTCTGAACACGACCTACATCCCGAATCGCCCCCCGGGCTGCCATGGTCCCAAAAGTAACAATCTGGGCCACATGGTCCTGACCATATTTTTTGGAAACATATTCAATAACCTCATTTCTTCTTTCAATACAAAAATCAACATCAATATCTGGCATGGAGATCCTTTCAATATTCAAGAATCTCTCAAAAATTAAGCCATATTTTAAGGGGTCAACATTGGTGATTCCTAAGGTATAGGAAACAATACTTCCGGCCGCGGATCCCCTCCCCGGCCCCACCTGGATATCAGAGCTTTTGGCATAATTAATAAAATCCTGCACAATCAAGAAATAGGGTGCGTACCCCATTTTTTCAATTGTATAAAGCTCATATTTTACTCTGTCAATTAGCTCGGGAGGCAGGAGGGTCCCATATTTTCTTTTGACCCCCTCCCAAACAAGATTTTCAAGATAGGTATCCGGGGTCTCACCCTCCGGCACCGGAAAATGAGGCAAATGAAGCTTCCCAAGCTCAATTTCAAGATTGCATTTATCAGCGATCTCAATGCTATTTTTTATGGCCTCTGGAATATCAGGAAATAAAGCCTTCATTTCCTCAGCAGTTTTAAGGTAAAACTCATTGGTTTGAAGCCGCATTCTTTTCTCATCATCTAAAAATGAGCCGGTTTGCACACATAAAAGAACATCCTGGGCATAGGAATCCTCTTTTCGGATATAGTGCACGTCATTGGTGGCAACTAGAGGAATAGCAAGTTCCTTCGCCAAAGCAACAAGCCGTGGATTAAATTTTGTATATTCCGCCAAGCCCAAATCTTGGATTTCAATATAATAATCATCTGCAAAAACCTTTTTATACCAAGACGCCGTCTTTTTTGCCTCATCTTCCCTGCCAGCTACAATAAAGGATGGGACTTCTCCTTTTGGGCAACCCGATAAAACAATCAACCCTTCTTTATATTTTTCAAGTAACTCACGGTCAACCCGCGGTTTTGAATAAAAACCCTCAATTGAAGCAAGCGAAACCAAGTTCAACAAATTGCGATAACCCTGTAAATTTTTAGCTAAAACCGTTAAATGGTGTGGGGAACGGTCCTCTTTGGTTTCCTTATCAAAACGGGTACGGGGAGCCACATACATTTCACAGCCAAGGATGGGTTTAATGCCTGCCTCCTTGGCTGCCTTATAAAAACTTATCGCTGCATACATGTTTCCATGATCAGTTAAAGCCAGGGAATGCATGCCCTTTTCCTTGGCCGCACGAACCAAGTCAGGAATACGCGCAGCACCATCTAGGAGACTGAATTCACAATGACAATGAAGGTGTATAAATTTATCTCGATGAGGCATAATAATTCACCCTGTACCATTTTAAAAATAGGTACAAGGCTCATTCTAACAAAAAAGACCACTGGTCGCAAGAATAAGCTTCTTGCAACCAGCAGCCTTCTTCAATTAAATCTTCGACAGAGCCCTTCGACATTTCGACAAGCTCAATGCAAGCGAACTCAGGGCAGCACCGAGCAAAATCGAGGTGCTCAGAGTTAACACCGAGCAACGTCGAGGCGTTAAAAACTAAAAAACGTTTGCCTTACTCTACCCACCAATTTTAAACATCTTTGTCCCACATTTTGGACAAATACCCTTGGTGGCTTTTCTTCCATTTTTTAATACGACGCCCTTGGGATCGTTCATTTCTTGTTTCTTCTTACATTTTACACAATAACCTGTGACCATTTTCCACCTCCTTCATTTTTTATCAATTTATCACTTAAAGCGATTTTACTGCGCCTGGTTATCCTTGTCAAGCTCGATTTATTTCTCATGCAAGTTTTTAGCATAAAAACACGATATATATGATAGAAAGGGGGCTTAGTAAGCCCTTCTAGCCAAGGGATAATAATATGACCATACCACAAATTAATCAGGCCATACAACAGACCGGCAGCGCCGGTGAAGCAGCTGCGGCCAATGCGGCCATGATAGTTACAGGTCTTGAAAAAGACATTAACAAAACAGCCTTAACTGAAATATTAAAAGAATCAAATTTAAAAACCAACCAAACCGACAATCGCATAAAAAGTGTCTCTTCTGCTTGCCAGGTTAACAAAATTAAAAAGTTCGAAAACAGAAAAGAAGAGGAACAAGAAGAGGGAGAAAAAGAACCTCTGCCCAAAAAACAACCCTTTGCCTATCGGGGAAAAAAAACTACAAATGGACGCCTCATATTAAAAATTGGCGAAATTGACCCTATAATTAACAAAAGAGAGCTTAATCTGGATCTTCTAAAACAATATTCTGTTTTATATGGCAAAGTGATTTTAGAAATCCCCCCAAAAAAAGAGCATGAACATGCACTCCTTGAGACAGAGAGAAAACTAAATCTTCCTTATAAAACATTAGAGCGCTTAAAACAAAGGATTGAAAAAATCATCTTTGTGGAATTAGCTCATCAGCTAAAATCCGCCATCGACAAAAAGATAAATTCGCCCATCAAAATATTGGATTTCATCTTGAAAAACAAAAAAGCATTAGAGCATCTTAATTTTATACTCTTTAATGAAATGCTTTCTGCTCCACCTAATACACAAAACCAAAGCTTTATCGATAAACAATTACAAGAAGCGCTCAAAGGCAGCACAGAATTAAATATTCCTGACCTAAAAGGATTGCGCGCCCTGGCCAAAGAACTTGGTCTTACAAATGATTTTTCCTTTTTGGATTACTTTTACAAGATGCACGCCGGCAAGAATGGGGAAATAATAATTGATGACTCAATCCTTGAACAAGAAAAAATAAAATCTCTACTCTTTGATGAATTTAAGCTCTTGGAAGTAGAGTATTTACTGTCCGAAAAGCTTAGGAAAAAAGCACTTATTTTCTTCCGCAGAAGAAGGGTCCTTTCAAGCCTTTATGAAATAGGGGTAAATAGCGAAGAAATAAAAAAGGCTAAAACCGTGGCGCGCCGTATTGCTTGGGCCAAATCTGTAGCTAAACTCAAAGACCTACACCTTAAACGTATCTTTACCAGCTCTATGCATGAATTTGAAAAGTACGCTAAAATAATCAAGCGTCAAACCCTAAAAACACGGCGCTTAGGCTTTGATATCCATCAAAAAGGACTTCAATGGATAGAGGCTCAGATTGAAACTCTAGCGCTTGAATCCGCAGTTTACAAATTGGAACTATTAAAATCCATGCAAAAGCTTGAATTTAATAAAAACAGAGAACATGACATCAAACACTTAAGTTCCACAGTAGAGCATTATAAAACCCAGATTAAAACCTATACAATACCCCAAAAAGAATCAGAGAATTCCCAAAATCTTGTGTACCTGGGGAATTACTCTAACCCACTTTAATTTGCGGGCTGCCATAGTTTGAAAGGCCAATATCTGCTCTGGATTTGGTCGGTGCTTAATCGGACCATGAGGGGTAACCGGCTGCAACACTAAAGGTATTTTGTCATCTAGATTGGCGATCAATGAAATAGCCTCAACCATCTCACTTACCTTGGTTTCTCGGGTAAAAACCATTTTAACAAAAAGCTCTTTCATATAGGCAATTTCCAAAGCCTTTTTATGCTCTTTTAAATAAGAAGATATAAGGGTTGCACTTGGAAGTTTTATGTCAAAGGCAACAATATCAATTAAGTCAATAATCTCAAGCAAATGATCAGGCAGCACACCATTTGTTTCAAGATAAATAGGCAAATCAATCTCTTTCTTTAGCTGGGGAATAAAACTCTTTAAAAAATCAACTTGAAGCAGTGGTTCCCCACCCGTTAAACAAATAGAATGATTAACCCCTTGGGGTTTAGCGCAAGTCAATGCCGATTCAATTAAAGTTATGCTATCAACGGGATTTTTATATTGCTTAAAATCTTTTTTCCCGGCAACAGGATAAACCTTCATTTCTTTTGGGATTTCTAAGGCCTCAGCACTATCACAATATTGACAGCTAAGGTTGCATCCAGCAAAGCGGATAAATATCTGGCGCGCGCCAACATATCGGCCCTCTCCCTGAATAGAATTAAAAATCTCACAAAGATTGGCTTCATTTGCACTCATTTTTAAAATAGTAGCAAATCAGGAAAGCGTTTACAAGCACCATTAAATAAACGTATAATATCTAGGTGCATAAATTACTTCTTATTTTATTGGGTATTATTTTAATTTCCACAAGTGTTAAGGCACAGATCGAGTTGGCTGACCCTCAATTCAATAATCAGATTGAGCTGTGCTACGAAATTTTTGAAACAAAAAAAGATCTGACCTTTAACTACTATGTTTACATTGATGAAATAACAACCACTTACGGCAGTCGCTATTCAATCACAAGCCTTAGGCCTGGGACATCAAAAGAAGCTGAAATTAGGGCTCAAACAATTTACACAGCAGATCCCTTCTGCCCTATTTTATTTACCTATTCATCCGACAATCCGGAAAAAAATCACCATTATTATAAAGAAATAAACTGGGACTGGAAAAACCAAATAACCTCTTTTGTCGAAATCTCACAAATAAGAGATGAATACAAAAGAGAGCAACACGAAACACAATGGAAAAAAGAACCCTCTTTTGACCTCTCTCTCATCTACAACGGATTAATCAACGGGCTCCCCCTAAATGATTATGAGCAAACAAGTAAATTGAGATTCTCGATTAAACAATTCTCAGCAGATGTGATTTTCAAAATCGTGACAGAGGAAGCTATAACGGCCGCGGGACAAGATTGGGAATGTTATAAAATAGTTGCCTACCCTGATTTGGGCCCTTTGCTTAACTGGATTAAGCTATTCCTAGGAGACACAACAACCTATATCTGGATTACGAAAACAAAGCCTAGGTTAATTATTAAAACCCAAACTAAAACTCCTTGGCTTCAAGGGGAAATCATTTTAAAAGACATAAAAACCAAAGGGGATTCACTCATGCAGGGCGGATCGAAATAATGTCTCCTGCTCTTCTGCTTTAACTGGAAGAGGCGGCAAAGCGGAAAGATCCTTTAGCCCAAAATGGCGTAAAAAGTAAGTGGTGGTCCCATAAAGATAAGGGCGCCCTACTGAGTCACTGCGCCCCAATTCCTCGATCAATTTCTTTTCCAAAAGAGTATCTACTGGACCATCTGAATTAACCCCACGGATTCTTTCAAGCTCTACACGTGTAACCGGTTGCTTGTAGGCAATAATCGCCAATACCTCCAAGGATTGGGCAGTCAAGGTAGTTTGCACCTTAGCATGCAATAGATTATGGATGTAATCCACATTTTTTGGGTTAGTTCCCATAAGATAGCCTCCAGCCACCCTAACAATATTGATTCCTTTGAGCTCATATTCGCCAACAAGCTCTTCAAGGGCCGCCAGAATAACCTGCTTAGGAATGTTCGTAACCTTTTCAATTTCTTCTGGCTTAAGCGGTTTTCGCGCCACAAATAAAAGAGATTCTAATATATTTTTAATATTTTGGGATTGAGCTTCCATATTCACTCTCATAAATACTCGCGGCAAAAATCAAGATGGAGCCAAAACGACGCCCCTGGGTAATTTTAATAAACCTCTGTTTGGCCAATTCCAAAATGGCCAGAAAAGTAACTACTATTTCCAATCTGGTGCGGCGAATAAAAATATCCACAAAAGGCACTCCATCGCCACGTCCCGCCAACATTCTTTTTATTTCAATAATTCTGTCCTCAAGCTTTACCTCTTCGGCAGCAATTGCAACAACCTTTTCTCGCTTCGCTGCCTCATCATAAACACGCTTAAAAGCAAAAACCAGATCGGAAAGAGAAACATCCACCAGCTCAATTTCTTTTTCCTGGGATTCTCCTTCGTGTCGGCCATAAACCTTTTCGAAAACCTGTTTACGCTGCCTTAAAGTCTGGGCCAGGCTTTTATAAACCTCATATTCTTGGATATGGGAAACCAGGGATTCCTCAACATCAATAAAAATCTCTTCATTTAATTCTTCTTCGCGAGCAGGCAGGAGAGAATTAGATTTTAATTCTAAAAGATACGCTGCCATGGTTAAGAAATCTGAAGCCAGGACCAGGTCAGGCTCTTCTTTTTTCCAGTACTCATAATAAGAAGAAGTGATCTGAGAAAGGGAAACATTATAGACATCAATACTTCCCTCGTCAATGGCACGTAGTAAAACATCAAACGGACCATTGAAAGCCTCTATTTCAACTTTATAAGCTACATCCTCTATCATAAAAGCCCCATTTTCTTCTTTGCCTGAGCAAGCGTCTTTTTTGCAACTTTGGCTGCCTTCCCTGCCCCATCCTTTAATAGCTTATCAATTCTGTCCGGGTGTTTTAACAATTCGGTTCTCCGCTTATTAATGGGCTCAAGGTATTTAACTAAAATATCTCCCATTTCTTTTTTACAGGCCACACATCCACGCTCGGCCTTTTTGCATTCGCCAGCTACAGCATCAGCCCCGTCCTTTGCGAAAACCTTATAAAACTCAAAAACCGAGCAAACTTCGGGATGCCCTTTATCATCCTTTTTTATCCGAGCCGGGTCGGTAATCATAGCCGAAACTTTTTTTCTGACCATTTCGGGGGAATCCGAAAGAGCTATGGTGTTATTATAGGATTTACTCATCTTACGTCCATCTGTGCCAGGAAGAGTTGGAAATTGGGTTAAAAGGTCTTGCGGTATAGGAAAAAGATCTCCATAAAAATAATTGAAGCGCCGGGCAATTTCGCGTGTGAGCTCAATATGCGGCAGCTGATCCCGGCCTACCGGCACAAAATCTGCTTTGTAAATCAAAATATCGGCTGCCTGAAGCACCGGATAGCCAAGAAAACCATAAGTGCTCAAATCCTTGGCCTTTAATTCTTCAATTTTGCTCTTGTAAGTTGGTACTCGCGAAAGCCAAGAAAGCGGGGTAATCATCGAAAACAAAACATCGAGTTCACAGTGTTGGGATAAGTCAGATTGTTTAAAAATAACACATTTTCGAGGATCTAACCCAGCTGACACAAGATCAATCGTTGCCTGCCTAATGTCTGCCGCCAGGTTTTTTGGATCATCATAATTAGAAGTGAGCGCATGAAGATCAGCGATGAAAAAATAGCAATCATACTCACCCTGGAGCTCAACCCAGTTCTCAATTGCCCCAATTAAGTTCCCTAAATGGAGCTTACCTGTTGGTTGAATACCTGATAAAACGCGCTTTTTGCTCATTTTTTAATTTTTACTTTCAAATTTATTATAGCATATCAGGTTTAGCATTCATATAACGCAGGCTATACTCGACTACATTCTTAAAAACCGGTCCACAAACCGTACTTCCCCAATACTTTCCTTTTGGATCATCAATAATTACTAAAGCAATAATTCTTGGGTTGTCCATAGGGGCAAATCCAATAAAAGAGGCAATATAATGATCCTTCATGTAGCCACGGCCTCCAGCAATGGCTTTTTGCGCCGTACCTGTTTTTCCGCAAACCGCAAACCCTTCTATCTTAGCTGGCTTTCCCGTCCCATCCATTACCACGTTATGCATCAGCTTTTTCATTTTTTTAGACACTTTGTCTGAAACCGCCCTTTTATTCTTTTCTTGCGTAAAAACCTTAATAAATTTACCGTCGACGCTTTCAATTTTTTTTACCAAAAGCGGAGTAAGCATTATCCCATCATTGGCAAAAGAAGAAACAGCCGAAAGCAGCTGCATTGGGGTAACGGCTATGGTCTGCCCAAAGGTTATCATGGCAATATCTGGTTTATTCCATCTTTTCCAATTTCTGATAATCCCCTTAGATTCTCCCCACAGCCCAAAACCAGTACGCTCTCCAAACCCAAAATTTTCAATGTGACGGTAAAATTTCTCCGGCCCCAGCTTTAAACCTACCTGAACTGCCCCGGTATTAATTGATTCTTCGAGCATCTCAGAAACCGTAATATAGCGCCCGGGCAAATCAATCGGATGGGCGTTTTCAATTGTTTTTCCTCCGACGGTAATCTTCTCCATGGATTTAAGTTTAGAATCGGGCTCAACCAACCCTTCTCCCAGTGCAGCCGCCACTGTAATAAGCTTAAAAGTTGATCCTGGCTCATAAGGATCAAGGAAGCGAGGATGCCAAAGTTTTTTATTTGTTTGCCGGTAAGAGTTTGGATTAAAATCCGGTTTGCTGGCTAAAGCTAGAATCTCTCCGCTTTTTGCGTCCATTACAATACAGGTGCCGGAAAGAGCCTTGTACTTTTTTATTTGATTTTCAATTTCGCGTTCTGCAACATACTGGATGTTTTCATCAATTGAGAGGGTTAAATTCATGCCATCTTCTCCAGGGGAGATTTCACGCAGCGCACCATAGAGTTCGCGCCCCCGAGGATCCCCTTCAGTTATAACTTGTCCTTCGCGGCCCTTAAGATATTCATCAAAGGCAAGCTCAATACCCGATAACCCTTGATTATCTATCCCAACAAAGCCTAAAACCTGAGCTGCTAAGCGTCCTTTAGGATAGATGCGTTTTTTCTCTTTCAGGATACTTGTTTCGCCCGGCTCTTTTTTTTTGAGCTCTTCTGCCGAGGGGCCAGCAAGCTTGCGTGCTAGCCAGCCCTTTTTATGTAGATATACCGAATAGGTATCAATTGAGGTGGAAAGGATATTGCCATTGCGGTCAAAAATATCGCCCCGCTGGGCTGCCAGCCTAATAAGACGTGTGCGCTGTTCATGAGACCGTGTCTCAAAAAATTTGTGGCGCAAAATCTGAAGATCAAACAAGCGGATAATGATAAGGACGAAAACAAAGACAAAAATAGTTAAGAGAATTAATATTCGGTTTTTATTATCCATATCAGCTGGAAGCCTGCGACTAAACCTTCGGTCTGAGACCTCAGGTCGAAGACGTCGCGGCTTCCAATTAAGCCCCCTTATGAAGTGCTGGAAACCGCGAAGTTCATTCGCGGGTTTCCGGAAATCTTTTACCCAGAACAGAGCTCAGTTAATAAAAGCTCAAAAGCCGTCCCCTGCTCTCCTCCGGATTTTAACTTCAGATCTGTTTCTAAAAGAAGCCCCAAATTCCTCTCCAGGTCAGCTTCGCTAAACTTGGAAGCTTTCTTTGCACATTTTTTCACAAAATAAGGATTGGCCGAAAAGATTCGGGCAATATCCATCGAATTTTTGCGAGACTTCGACGCCAACATGATACGAAACTGATTAGCTAGGAGAGAAATGATTCCAACAAGCACAACCCCATTCTTTTGCAAGATACGAAACGAAGTTAAACTTTTAGCTAAATCCTTATCAGCAACAGCTTCGGAAAGCACAAAAACGCTAATCTCTCCGGGGGATGCGAGGGCAGAAACATCGGACTCTTTAATATTTTTTCTATCCCCAATAAAGGTCACTAATTTTTCAATTTCCCCTGAAAGCTTCATTAAATTGTTTCCGCAAGTCTCACAAAGCCTCAAAGTCGCTGGCCGCTCAATACCCTTACCTGCATATTTAACCCGCCGCATAAGGAAGGAAACTAATTGATCCTCCTCCCATGGAGCATATGATTTAAATTCATAAATTTCTCCGATTTTATCAATCAACTTATAGATTTTTGATTTTTTGTTAACACTATTCGCCCAAAAGATAACCTTAACATTTGCTGGAACTGTCCCTAGGAAAGAAAGAACGCTGTCCCAAATCTCAAGCTTCAGATCTGCACCTTTAATAATGATAAGTTTGTCACCAAACATAAAGGGCTGCGTGCTAAGTGCGGAAACAACCCGCTCTAAATTCGGCTTTTCAGCATCGATCTGTTCTAGGTTTAAAGAAGGATTAGAAATTTTCTTCTTTAGCTCATTTATTTTTTCCAAAATGAGCAGTTCGCAATCACCATGAAACAATAAAATTTGATTAGCCAAGGGTTCCCCTCTCTTTTTCAAGCGCTATCGTGGTTGACTCATCGTGACCAGGAAAGACCTGTGTATTAGGAGGAAGAGCTCCCAAGCGCTTCAATGAATTTAGCATCTTTTTCATAGAACCACCAGGTAAATCGACCCTCCCGTGGGCCGTTGAAAATAAGGTGTCTCCAGCAAAAAGATAGCCCGGCGTATATAAGCAAACACCCCCCTCCGAGTGTCCCGGGGTTTGCAAAACTTCTAACACAATATCACCAAACTTAATTTGATCACCCTCGGCTATTTCTTGATCCGGCTTAAAAAACCATGCGTCAGCTGGATTCATTAAAATAGCTGCACCAGTCGTTTTTTTAACTTGGTCTATGGCCCCAAAGTGGTCAGGATGCCCGTGCGTAATCACTATATATTTAACCTTTAAGCCCTTTATGGCTGCGACTATCTTTTGGGCCTCGTCCCCCGGGTCAATAACAATAGCCTCGCGGCTCTTATCGTCTATCACGATATAGCAATTAGTCTGCAGACTGCCTACTTTTACGGTTTTGATTTGCATAGTCACACCTTAAAAAGCCGGGAGAGGGAATCGAACCCACGACCCACGCATTACGAATGCGTTGCTCTACCAACTGAG
>JABMSE010000005.1 GCA_013204645.1 Candidatus Saganbacteria bacterium
AGGCGGAGAGGAGCGAGGCCGAATGCCGAGCCCCGAAAATCTCGGTGGGATTTTCGGGGCGTGTTTGCGTGGCATACTACTTGGAAGGATAGACACCAAGTTTTTTAGCCATGGAAGTGAAATTTTTGGCGAAATGTGACGATATATAATATAGTATGACTGTAAATATGTTAAGAGCCGTAAGATTAATACCTAAAAGGTATATGGATGAGCTTGGTTTTAAAAGCAAATTCTATCCCCAAGCCGCAGTAATTGCTGGTAAACCAATTTCTGTTTCTTTTCTTGAGCTGGCTGTCTTGCGCCTAAAACCCCTGCAAAGAAAAAAAACTATTGATCCTGCTTTTGCCCGACAACTAATTAGGTCAACTGGCAAAGGATTTTTAAATACAGAAGAAGTTAATCAATTGGCTGATTTCCTGTTTAACAACGCAATAATGCGACACAATAAGGAAAGAGAACTGCTTGTTGATAAAACGGAGAAAGGAGCAGCCCGCATACAGGCTGCAATTTATGAGTTGAAACTTGCGGTAGGCAAAGCCTTTGAAGGAGAAGGAGCCCTTCCCGTTACAAACGCTACCGATATACGCCCAGGCGATCAAATAAGTCCTCATGTCAGTTTAAGTTTTGATTGGAAAATTGTAAGAGGAGATTACGAAAAAGAATTTGAGATTGAAGATATGTTGCATGCTGCACGTGATATCGCATTTAAACACCAAGACACTAAAAAGCGAGAAAGGGCCGTCACTCAATATATTTGTGATAAACTCGATCTCTCTGATTACACAACTGAAGAAGCCGCTCTTTTGGCTCAGCTAATCTATCAAGAAACAGGAATACCATCAACACTAATTCAAGGAAGCAAGCGTGAAAAAGCCGAAAAAGGGGGATGGCTGTTGGGCAAGCGTCATACGTGGGTAGAACTTTTTTGGCCCTTATGTTCTTTGATACAAATCCCCGAAGCCCACCCAATCACTTTGCTAGAAGCCAAAGACCGTCTGTGTCAGCGCTTTACGCTAAGGCCCGATTCTTTAATTCGGCAATTGCGTCCCCTCACCATATCCTACCCAACCGGCCACAACGTTCCTGTGAGAGCAGCTTTTAATCGCATCTATCGCCCGATGTCCTATATCACCGAAGGCAGCCAAGAAATAGCACAAGCACAAAGCCAAAAAGGAGCAGTAGAAAGCACTCTTTCTCTTCCGGGAATTCCCGATGAAATTTTATATGCCCAAAGCCTGCAAGGTCCACGCGAAACAATGGAAGATAATATGGCCATCGCTACCAATGGCCAGCTAATATTGCAAACTGTTAGCGACGGCCTAGGCGGACATGAAAACGGAGACACTGCATCTGATATTGCAAATCAAGCCATGTTAGTTGGTTTTAGGCAAGGTGCTTCGCTCTCACAAATGGCACGCTATGCTTCTTACATGGTGTGGGCCTTTGATAAGAGAAACTTTGGCAACGAAGAAGATAAGTACGCCCGCACAACCTTAGTAGCTAGATTGTACGATCCCAGCACCCGAATATCTGAAACTGTGCACGACGGGGATTCGCGCGCCTATGTAGCAAGAACCGAAATAGTCCATGCTTTAACCATTGATCACATCATAGCTACCGCCGACCTAAGGAGACGTATGAAAAATCGTTCGGAAGATCGCCTGGAAGATCTAACCTTGGAAACACTCCGCTGTGTTATACTGCTGGCTCCCCCTGAAGAAAAAGCCATGACCAGAAGTCTAGGCGATACCCCCTGGGGCAAAGAAATTGAAGTAGCTGAATTTAAAACTGAACCCGGAGATTTGTTTTTACTCGCCAGCGATGGACTAGAGGCAATTGCGGGTAAAGCATTTACAAGATTAGTTACCGGAAACGCTTCCTTAGGCGCCAGAGGTCTTATAGAAGCCTTATTTGCTGCCCTGGCAGAATCACAAGATGACAATGTCGCCACCTCTGCACACCTCATCAAATAAATGCTATAATCACTCCATGCTCAAAAAAATTCTGGCTTTTTCTTTAGTTTTCTTTATGCTAGCTCCGCTGCTTTATGCCGATGAAATTGAAGAACAGGAATATTTAAACAAAGTTTACTATAAAAATAACAAGCTGGAATTGGTTGCACGCAAGCGTCGCATTGATGTTAAAAAAAATATTGTCCAAACCGATATTGACACCATCACCTTTTCCTTTGAGGCATCCTCGCAGAGCTCAACTGATATTTCGACCTCCACCCTTTCGCAAGCGGAAATAAAAGAAATCGATGTCTGGGATGTTTACAAGGGTGGTGTTAGAAAACTATCTGACATAGAATTCTTAAAAATAGTAAATGATCAGAATGCCCTTAACCAGGCATTAGAAGAAGAGAATAAAAAAGCCGGCAGAAGAACGATTGGAAACATTTTAATCGGATCTGGCCTTTTGGTTATGATCTGCGGTGCAGCCGTATCAGCGGGAAATACCGTGGTAACCTCTGGAGCCCTCACCATGACAGCTGGTTTTTTTACTACTGCCTTTAATTTACCACCCAACCATTATATTCAACCGGATTATGCCCAGGAAAAAATAGATGAATATAACATTTCCTTGAAGAGAAAGCTAAACCTGCCGCTAAACTATGATGATTAATTATTAATAAGCTGTTTTGCAATCAAAACTGCATTTAGGGCAGCGCCGCGGCGGAGATTATCAGACACAATCCACATTTCTATCCCATTTTCTTGCGAAATATCTTCGCGGATGCGTCCTACCAGGGTATCGTCAATTCCCTCACAGTCAATGGGAGTTGGATACTCACCTCTTTTCGGGTTATCCACTACTTTAACGGTGGGAAATTTAGACAAAAGTTCTCGCACCTTATCAAGGGATATTTTCTTTTTGGTCTTAATATTCACTGCCTCGGCATGACCAATCGCAACGGGCACCCTAACACAGGTAGCGGTAACTTTTATGCTATCATCCTCAAAAATCTTTCGGGTTTCATTTACCATTTTCATCTCTTCTTTGGTGTAGGCATTATCGACAAAAACATCAATTTGCGGCACAACGTTAAAAGCAATTTGCTTAAAAATATATTTGGCTTCTATTTTTGCTTTTGGATCTTTGATCAAAGCTTTAACCTGATCATACATTTCGGCCACTGCTTCTTTACCCCACCCCGACACTGACTGATAAGTGGAAATCACCAAACGTTCAATCCCCACCGCATCGTAGATGGGTTTAAGCGCTATAACCATCTGAGCCGTTGAACAATTAGGATTGGCAATAATACCCTTATGTCTTTTGATAGCCTCTGGATTAACTTCGGGAACCACCAGGGGAACATTTGGATCCATGCGGAATTGGCTGGTATTATCAATTACCACACAACCTCTTTTAACTGCCTCAGGCGCCAAAGCCTTTGAAACCTTAGCCCCAGCTGAGAAAAGCCCTATTTCCATGCCTTCAAAGGATTCAGGTTTAGCTTCTTCCACCACATATTCTCGGTCTTTAAAGACAACCTTCTGTCCAGCTGTTCTGTGGGATGCCAAAGGCAGGAAACGATTAACTGGAAAGTCTTGTTCGTCTAAAACCTTGATCATTTGACGGCCTACCATCCCGGTGGCGCCCAGAATACAGACATTATATTTTTTTGCCACGATTGTTTTCCCTCCCTGGAGTGTTTCCTATGCAGTCTTCGGCAATGGTCTTTAAGAAAACACGCAGTCAAAATTCCCTGCGAGAATTTTGCTGCTCGACTCTCAGCCTCGCTCTCCCGCCTTCGGCGGGATCCGTGCCCGCTCGGCCTCCGAGACGGTTTCCTTAAAGACCATTGCCTCAGACTGTCTAGAATGCAAAATTATACCATACTATGGTATAATAATAAAAATATGCAAGATAAAATCAAAGCAAAACTCAATGAGAACATAGAAGTCAAAAAACGGGTCATTAACAGCCTGCTCCCTCAAGTTGAAACCGCCACCAACTTGATTATTGCAATCTTAAAATCCGGCAACAAAATCATGCTTTGCGGAAATGGTGGTTCAGCTGCCGACGCCCAACATCTAGCCGGCGAGTTTATTGGACGGTACTTAAAAGAAAGAAAATCGCTGCCAGCTATTGCTCTAACCACAGACACTTCGATTCTGACTTGCCTAGGCAATGACTATGGTTTCGATAATATTTTCAGCAGACAAGTAGAAGGTTTAGCTAAAAAGGGCGACATCCTAATTGGCATCTCAACTTCGGGAAACTCAAAGAACGTGTTATTGGCAATTGAAAAGGCAAAAAAAATGGGCTGCAAAACCATAGCACTTCTTGGGGGATCAGGAGGAGAAATCATAAAGGCCGCTGATCTTTCAATTACTATCCCCACCAAAATCACCCCCCGGGTACAAGAATGCCACATAACCATCGGTCACATCATTTGTGGTTTAGTAGAAGAGGAACTAGCTTAAGTGAATAAAGCGGTATTTGTGGATCGCGATGGAACAATTGTAGAAGACATTGGCTACATGAATTCCCCAGAGCAAATCAAATTCATCCCGGGATCACTGGAAGCCATAAAAAAACTAAACAACGCTGGTTATAAAGTGATTGTTATCACTAACCAGGCTGGGGTAGCCCGGGGCCTAGTCGCTGAAGATATGCTACAAACAATAGACAAAACCCTCCATAAATTAATTCTAAACAGTGGAGCCCATCTTGACGGTCTCTATTACTGCCCCCACCACCCCGAATATGGGGTATATCCTTACAAACAAGTCTGCGAATGCCGCAAACCCCACCCTGGGCTGCTCAAAAGAGCGCAAAAGCATTTTGATATTGATCTTTCTCTTTCATTTATGATTGGGGATAAAGCAACTGATGTAGAAGCTGGAAAACGCGCTGGCACAAAAACCATTTTCCTTCTAACTGGAAAAGGCAAAAAGGAAGAAAGCAAAATTAAAGACCAACCTAATCACATTGCTAAGAATCTTTTAGAAGCGGTTAAGTGGATCGTGGAATCCAAAAAATAAATAGGTTATAATTGAAGCATGGAAAACATTAAGAAGATAATCCCAAAAATTGTTGGCAAGAAAATCCTGGTTTTTGGGGATTTGATGCTCGATGAGCATATCTGGAGCCGCGTCAGCCGGATTTCTCCTGAAGCACCGGTTCCGATTGCTGATGTAGCCCGCATCAGTCATGTCCCTGGAGGTTGCGGCAATGTTGCAGCTAACATTGCTTCCCTTAAAGCAAAAGCCTATTTGGTTTCTGTGATCGGCAAAGACAGCTCGGGCCAAAAACTTCGCAAAGCCCTCTCCGATAAGGGAATTTCAACCAGGCACCTTGTAATTGATCCCAAACGCCCAACTATTCTAAAATCGAGAATCATTGCAGGCTCCCAACATATGGTGCGGGTTGACAGAGAAGATAGAACCGTGCTTTCGCCTAAATTACTAGCCACCATTACCAAACGTCTTAACAAGCTTATCCCAAAGATGGACGCTATCATAATATCCGATTATGCCAAAGGAAGCGTAACCGCCAAAACAACACAACTGATAATCAGCCTGGCAAAAAAACACAAAAAACCAGTTTCAATTGATCCCAAGGGTGTTGATTTCTCCAAATATAGGGGTGCAACAGTTATTACTCCAAATCTGCGTGAAGCCAGCATTGCAGCGCGCAGGTTAATTATAAGTGAAAAGAGCCTTATTAAAGCCGGACAAGTGCTAGCAAAATTAACGGGGAGTAAAAATGTGTTAATCACCCGGGGACGAGATGGAATGTCTCTCATCTGCCCCGATGAAGTGATTTATATTCCAGCTGTTCCACGCGAAGTTTTCGACATTACCGGTGCGGGAGATACAGTTATTGCCACCCTTACCCTGGCATTGGCAACCGGAGCCACGGCAAAAAATGCAGCTATCTTGGCAAACTATGCCGCATCAGTTGTGATTGGAAAAATTGGTACCGCACCCTGTCTTTTTGAAGAGCTTGAAGAGGCCATTTCCGGACACGAACCCATCGCCAAAAAAATAAAGCTTCGCAAAGAATTGCATGCTATTGTCCAGAACTTGCGAAATGAAAACGCTAAAATCATTTTTACTAATGGATGTTTTGATATTCTCCACCTCGGTCATGTGCGTTATTTAAGTAAAGCCAAAAAATTAGGTGACATCCTGATTATTGGTTTAAATAGCGACGCTTCAGTTCGCAAGTTGAAAGGAAAAGATCGACCATACATCTATGAGCTTGAACGAGCCGAAATTTTAGCTTCCCTTGAATGCGTGGATTATGTTTGCATTTTCGAAGAAACCAGACCAGACAATCTAATTAAAATTGTAAAACCAGATTTTCATGTTAAAGGGGGCGACTACAAAATCAACCGCCTTCCAGAAAAGAAACTGGTTGAAAGCTTGGGTGGCAAAGTTATCGTTATCCCCCCAATCAAGGGCCGTTCGACCACGAATCTTGTGAAAAGAATTCTTTCGGGTAAATAACAATGACCAAGTTACAAAAAACAAACAAATTTCAATATTCAATAACCAAATCCATTTGCTTATTTGGAATTTTATTATTGATTGTTGTTTGGTCATTGGTATTTGGTAATTGGAGCTTGTCTGCCGAGGCCTGGGTTATCACCCCCGAACTGAAGCGAGAAGTGGCCCAAAAACAAGCTGCGGTTGCTAAAGACCCCAATGACCCCTATGCCCATTTTGACCTGGCGATAACTTACGCTTACGCCAACAAAATCCAGAAGGGATGGAAGGAACTCACCAAAGTTGAAAAACTTGATCCAAATTTTAGAGAAACCGGCCTCAAATATTATATTGGGAAAGTAATTGAAAATCCCAATGATTGGAAGCTTCGTTTTCGTTTAGCATTCGCTTACTATTTTAATGATGACAAAGAACAAGCTGCCCGTGAGCTAAAAAACGTCTTAGTGCTTAAGCCTTATAATGTGTGGGCCTACGGTTATTTGGCCCTCGTTTACGGCGATTTGGGCGATGTTGACAAAGCCATGGAATACGCTAAATCTGGATTAGCCATAGATGACAATGTAGCTGCCCTTCATCTACTCTTATCAGAGGGTTATTACAAAAAAGGGGACAGTTGGAATGGCTTCCGCGAACGTATGGACGCTATACGCTTAAGAGCCCTCGGATACTAAGATGAAAATTTTCTATCGCGCTATCCTAATTGTTTTTGCTCTTTTTATTTGCGGGATTTTCCTCTGGGCAGTTTTTGCCCCCAAAGAAGACATTTCAGAACGTATCCAAAAAACTATTAAGGAACAACAAAAAAAAGCCGATCTTTCCTTCAAGGATGTTTCATTTGAAGAAGTTGTTTCTGGCATAAAGTATTGGCAACTTAAAGCCGAACAGGCTTCAGTCAACAAATCCACCAACCTCGCCACCCTAGAAAAGGTCAAAGGAACATTCTTTGAGGAAGGAGACGCAGTTTTACGTTTCATTTCCCCTGCTGCCCTTTGGGATATGAAGGGAAAAGAAATCTTCTTGGATAAGCCCTTGGGCTACGATGTTGCTCTTGAAGATCAAAGAGCTTCGCTTTTGAAAAAAGGGGCGGGCTATTGGTTTCGAGCAAACAATTTGCGTTGGGATCTGGGCAGCAAAAAACTCCTTTGCCAGGGAAATATTATAATTAATAAAGGAAATGTCCGCGGCTTAGGCCAAAAGCTCAAAGGGGATGTAGCCCTTGAGAAAATCGTCCTTTCTGGCAAACCCAAAGTAACAATTTCTCGAGCGAATACCTCTCCCATTACCATCGAGGCAAAAACATTTGAAATTATCAGCAAAGATGATACTATCCTAGCACAAGGGAATCCCCAAATATTGTGGCAAGCAGCCACAATCGATTGTCAAAAAATTAAGTATCTCCAAGCCGAGAAAAAATTAGAGCTCATGGGAGATGTGGTAATAAACTACAAAGACATCAAAGCCAGTGGTCAAAAGGCCAGTTATTTAACCGAGGAAGAAATAATCATTTTAGAAGGGAATGCTAAAGCAACTCAAGGAGACAATCAATTAAGCGGGGACAAAGTACAAGTTCTACTGAAAGATGAAAAGATTTCTGTCCTGGGCCAGGGAACGGTTATAATTAGCGATGAGGAGTTAAAATAAAATGAGCACCCAAATCAAGACACGACCCAAACCACAAACAAAAAAAACGGACAAGAATAAAACACTGGATCTTATAATTATCGGAGGGGGGCCAGCCGGGCTTACCGCAGCCCTTTATGCAAGCCGCGCCCGATTAAAGGTTGTATTGGTCGAAAAAATGATTTTGGGAGGAATGGCCTCAACTGCCTTCTCAATTGAAAATTACACCGGTTTTCCTGAAGGAATATCCGGAATGGAATTGTGCCAGCGCATAGAAAAACAGGTAAGAAGGCTTGGACTAGACATTGTATGGGGAAATACAACAAGTGTTAAAAAGAAAAAAGGTCAATCCGAAGTAGTCGTTGACAACAAAACCTTGGTTTCCAAAGCAGTCATAATTGCCAGTGGGAGTGAAGCCGCCAAACTCGGTATAGCAGGTGAAGATGAATTCCGTGGCCGGGGGGTTTCCTACTGCGCAACCTGTGATGGACCATTTTATAAAGATAAGAATGTTATGGTGGTTGGCGGGGGAAATTCAGCCATAGAGGAAGCCTTATTTTTAGCCCGTTATGCAAAAAAAATATCTGTGGTTCACAGGCGTGATGAACTGCGTGCCGATAAAATCCTAGCTGAACGCGCATTAGCTAACCCGAAAATATATTTTTTCTGGCACGCCCTGGTTTCTCAAGTTTTAGGCGAAGATAAAGTAAGAGAAGTTATGCTAGAAGATGTCCAAACCAGAAAAAAACTAAAGGTGCCAATCGATGGAATATTTATCTACATTGGAAGCAAACCTAATTCAGAGATGGTCAAAAGTCTTGTCAAATTAGATAAGAAGGGTTTTATTATAACGGATGACAACATGAATACTTCGACGTCGGGAATATTTGCAGCCGGCGATGTGCGAAAAAAATCACTCCGGCAAGTAGTTACGGCAGCCGCAGACGGAGCAATTGCCGCAGAATCTGCCAGAAAATACATTGAGGGTTGACAAAATAAAAAAAGGTTGTATACTCGTTACTATCATGGTACGAAAATTACTGCTTATTTTAATGATTGGTTTGCTCGTAGGACCAGCCTTTGGGCAGCGGGCTCCATCCTTTAATCTCCCAACTATTGACGGGGGACAAATCAATCTCAACGACTATCTGGGTAAAAACATTATCGCATTAAGCTTCTTTACCAGCTGGAGCGATTCCTGCCAAGCAGAAATAACTTTTCTGCAAGATCTTGAAAGGCAATATCAAAATAAGGGATTAAAAGTAATAGCTGTTTCTCTTGACCGTAAAACCGACGTCCTGCTAAGTTTCATTACAACTAACAACTTCAACATCCCAATTGCCCACGACAAAAATGTAGCGACCCTAAAAGATTTTAAAATCCTGATTATGCCTACCCTCTTTATTATTAATCGCGAGGGAGAACTGGCGAGTGTTTTTGCTGATTTTGATGAGAACACAAGAAATGCAGCAACTGCTCAAATTGAAGGACTACTCATACCTTAGGGCTTCAACCGGATCAAGACTCGCTGCCCGCCATGCCGGATAAACTCCAGAAATAACTCCAACGATAATCGAGACAAAAGTAGCTAGAAAAATTGTCCCAAAAGATATACTAGGAGGTAGCCCAATCAATAACATAATGGCCGAAGAAAGAAAAACCCCCAAAAAAATACCAATTATTCCTCCAATCAAACCAATAATCAGAGCCTCGGCTAAAAACTGAACCATAATATCGTAGGCTTTAGCCCCTACGGCTTTGCGTATCCCAATTTCCCGCGTACGCTCGGTAACTGAAACCAGCATAATGTTCGCAATGCCAATGCCCCCCACCAAAAGTGAAATTGCCGCAATCCCAGCTACCAGGGCAGTTAGCATCGTCATTATACTATCCAACATCGCCAAAGAATTCTCTTGGGTGTCAATCCTAAAATCTCGGCGTCCGTGCCTTTTTTCCAAAACCTCGCTTATTTCCATAATAGCCTGAGGTACAAGCTCTGCGGATTTAGCTACGGCTCCAATCTCACCTAATTTTTCAACCTTAAAAACATCCTCCGCTGTTGTCGTCGGAATAATAGCAAACTCATCATAATTAAAGCCTAAGACCCCACCCTTTTCTGCCATTACCCCAATCACAACAAAGTTATTACCTTTAATTTTTACCTTTTCTCCAATCGCAGAAAATTCCCCAAAAAGGTTCTTGGCAACATCTTGGCCTAGCACACAAACTTTTTTTCTCATGTCCACGTCCGCATCGCTTAAAAATCTTCCCGGCCCCACTTGCCAGCTTATCGTATCAACAAAAGCCGGAGTTACCCCCATAATAAATGGTGCAGAAAAGGTTTTATCGCCATAAGTGATCTTAGCCGACTGGACGATGCGGGGATCAACATTTGTAACTGAGGGACAATTTTTGGAAATAGCCTTGGCATCCTGATAAGTGATCTTAGCTGAACCCATAGTTGCAATTTGTCCTTCTTTACCAGCGTGGATTTCCAGATAAGTGGCACCGGTCCCAAAACCCATTACTTCATTATACATATAAGCTTTTAGGCCCAACCCCAAATTCACCAGACTAATAACTGAAAAAATACCGATAATTACTCCCAACATGGTAAGAAAGCTTCGCATGCGCGCAGCCATTATATTTCGAAAAGACATTTTAATTGTGCCAGCAAATTTCATCGGTTATCCTCGCAAAGCTTCTATCGGATCAAGCCTAGCTGCCCGAACAGCTGGATATACTCCAGACACCACCCCTACAACACAGGAAACGACAAAGGCAATAACAACAGCCAAGAGCGACGGAGCAAGTGCAACATTAATTATCTTACCTATTAGAAACAAAACTATGCTGCCCAAAATAATTCCAACTATCCCTCCCAACAAACTTATAACCGTTGATTCCAACAAAAACTGCATAAAGATATCGCGTTGTTTTGCCCCCACTGATTTTCTGATGCCTATCTCGCGCACCCTCTCGGCTACCGTAACCAACATTATATTCATAATACCTACACTGCCAACCAAAAGAGAAATGGCTGCAATAGCCGAAATAACCATGGTTAAAGCATTCATCACATCGTCTATCTGCGCTAACATATCGGTCGCAATCCGCACCTGGAAATCTTTTTCCCCATGACGTTGTAAGAGAACCGCCTCTATCTCTTTTTTAGCACGAGGAACACCGGACACATCATCAACCATAACCCAGGTTTCAATAATTTCTTTAGTCTTAAAAACATCCTGGGCGGTTGTAATGGGAATACAGGCCATCTCATTCATATTCATCCCCATAATAGATCCCATGTCCTTCATAACCCCAATCACACGAAAATTATTACCATTTAGTTTAACCAACTCGCCTACCGGAGGAAAAGCCCCAAAAAGGCCATCCGAAATCGCCTGGCCGATAAAGACCACTCTTTTATGGTAAGCAACGTCCAAAGAATTTAGGAATCTTCCCTGGGCCACAATATCCTTGATTAATTTTTGATAATCCTCGGTTGTTCCAATTACAAAAAAGGTCTCATAGGTTTTGTTTCCGTATTTAAAATCACCGGTTCCCATAACAGCTGGAATTACAGCTAAAAGATTTGGAACATGTTCTCTTATGGCTTGAATATCTTGCCAGGTAATCGAAGATTTCATCATCACCGATGACATAATCCCCATTCCTTTTTCACTTTCCGCCGCCCCATAAATAGCCAAACTATTAGACCCCACCCCAAAGGAAGACATCTGATCATAAATAAAATTCTTAGCCCCAGCTCCAAGGCTAACAGTGGTAATCACAATGAAAACCCCAATGACAACACCAAGCGTAGTTAAGGTGCTTCTAATAGGATTTCTAATTAAAGAACGTATTACTGAAGGAAAAATCTCAAAAATAATCACAAGCTTCTCCGCTTATTTCTTCTCGTCGGCGGTAATTTCGCCGTCATGCATGTGGATTCTTCTATAACAGCGTGCAGCAATACTATGATCGTGGGTTACCACAACCAAGGTTGCCCCTTCTTGGTTAAGTTTTTCAAAGATTTGCATAACTTCGTCCCCGGATTTTGAATCTAAATTTCCGGTAGGCTCATCGGCCAAAATCATTGAGGGATTAGAAACCAGGGCTCGCGCAATTGCCACGCGCTGGCGCTCCCCACCGGAAAGTTCTGGCGGCTTATGATTAGCCCGATCGGCTAATCCAACCTTGTCCAAAGTGGCTAGGGCCTTATCTTTTCGCTGTTGGGCCGTCTCTTGGATGTCATTATAAATAAGCGGGAGTTCAATGTTTTCCAGCGCAGTCATGCGAGGAAGCAAATTAAAGGACTGAAAAACAAACCCAATCTGCCGATTCCTTATTTGGGCCAATTGATTGTCATTCAAAGTGGAAACATCTGCTCCCTCAATCAAAATCGTGCCCGAAGTGGGACGATCAAGACACCCCAAAAGATGCATCAAGGTGGATTTTCCGCACCCAGACGGTCCAACAATCGCCACTGATTCGTTTTTTTTGATTTCAAAAGAAACTCCGCGAAGAGCAGCAACTACTACGTTACCCAAAATATAATCTTTTTTTAAGTTGTTAACTTTTACAACCGCTGGCATAAACTAATCTCCATTTTTTATTATTTTTATGCGCTGACCATTTGTAAGCTTTGTCAAATTAGAAATGGCTACACTGTCTCCTTGCTTTAAACCACTCACAATTTCCACCTTTTCCGGATCTTTTGATCCAACTTCCACCATCTGTTCTTTCACCCTTTTGCCCGAAAGCCTGTAAACCACCGTGTTTCCGGAAGAAAGAGTTATGGCCGTGCGAGGAACAACCAGAACATCTTTTTTCTCCCCGGTAATTACCTGAGAATAGACCGTCATCCCGGGCCGCAGTTTCTGGCTGCCGTTTTCAAAGACGACCTTAGATCTAAAGACCAAATCCTCTTCATCCATGCGCACTCGATTGCCAACTTTTTTTAGTTCAGCCTTGTCATTAACCCAGGTAATCTTCCCATAAAATTCAGAATCGGGATAAGCATCGGTTGTTAATTTCACTCTCTGGCCTACGGCTATATCTCCAATATCTACCTCATCGAGTTGTATCTCAACCCAAGGATTGTCAACGTCCACAACAGTCATAACCGGCATTCCCGGAGAAACAGCCTCACCCACCGTCACCGCTTTATCGGTTACAATTCCTGAAATAGGTGCCATAACCGCAGAATTATCCATGGCCGTCTTGGCCCGCTCAAGGTCTAAATCACTCACGAATCCTTTGGCGTGTAATTCCTTAAGGCGGAAGTATTCCTTGCGCGCCTGATCATAACCATCCAGTTTCACCAGGATCTGCCCGCGCCGCACCCGATCCCCTTCGGAAACCCCAATCCACTCTACTCGGCCAGCCATCTTAGCCGAACCAAGATCAACTGAATCAGCCTTAATTTCTCCCGCCGCCGAAACGGTAGACAAAACATTTCCCCTTTCAACCTTGGCGACCTTAATTTCAACTCCACCGGCACGCACTCTCATAATAATAAAAGCCAAAATAATTACACTTGCGATGGCTATTCCAATAACCACTTTTTTATTCTTTAATATGTTTAACACCTTTCTCCTCCTTTTTCATTTAGTATATATCGCCTGCGACTACCTTATTGATTTTTGCCATGGCAATCTGTAATGCATGTTGAGCATCCACATACTCTATGCGCGATTCAGTTAACGCAACTTGGGCATCGATTTCCTCCAAACTGGTCCCCACCCCAGCCTTATATCTTTGTTCAGCCATCTCATAATTTTCCAGGGCAAGATCAAGCACAGTTTTAGTTAAGGACAAATTATCCTTAGCTGATTTTAGAGAAAAATTAGCTTCTTTTACTTCTAAGGCTATTGCTCGCTCAACACTGATTTGCTCTGCTTGCTTAGCATCTAAATTGGCCCGAGCCTCGGCTATTTTATTAAAATTAGCTGTTCCATCAAAAAGGGTCCAGGAACCTGAAAGCAGCGCCGTCCAATTGTAGCTATCACTTTCATAAGCTGAATATTTGGTGGCGCTACGTTCAACATTGCCAACAAGGGAGATGGAAGGCCAAAGTTCACTATAGGCTAACCTAACTTCATCTTCGGCAATTTCTTCTCCTAAAATATACTGTTGCCAATCCGGGCGACCATCATAAGCAAGAGTCAAAAGATCCGGATAAGCATAGATTACAACATCCGCGCTTGGATATTCAGCTTCTTCGATTTCAACGGGAGTATTAAGGGGACGCCCTAAAATATTATTAAAAGTATTTTTTGCGATTTCCAAAGCCTGCCAGGCTTTAGTCAGTCCAATTTTAGCTTGGGCCAGCTGCACCTCACCGCGCAAAACATCCGCTTTGGTAGCCATCCCAACCGACAACAAAGCATTAACTTGATCAAGATGTCCTTGCGCCATATTAACTGATTCCCCATTCAAAAGCACCAATTTTGATGCTTTGATATAGTTGTAATAAGCATTGACAACGTCAAATTCCACTTGTTGGGCGGTTTTATCCAGTTCTTCTTGCGCAATAATCAAACCTC
>JABMSE010000023.1 GCA_013204645.1 Candidatus Saganbacteria bacterium
AGCGAGGACTGTTTGAGCCCGAGCGACGAACAAAGTGAGGAGTGAAGGGCGAGTTCCGCAGCGAAAAAAACAACAAATTCTCACCTTATCCCTCTACAAAACGAAAATGGAGACAGCCCCCATTTTTTTAAAAATCTTTGGAAATAGTGAAATTTTCTCGAAAGTGTGCCGATAGAACAACATGGGAACTTTTTCCATCGCCAAAGTATATTCAGAAGCGCTAAGCTTACCAGCCGGAAGGTTCCCCTCTTCTAAAACCTATTCGCAAATCCTAGTAAAAGCACTAAAAGGATTAGGTGCTGTAAATCAAGGGCGACTATTACATACCTTTGCTGTTTTGGCAAGTTTAAAAGCAATTAATCGCCAAGACACTGGGTTTTTCTTTGATAAAATCCCTGAAGAAACCAAAATAGCCGACATGAAAAAATTTGGATTGGATCGAACTGCCTACCAACAACGCTATTCACAGAAAATGGGCTGCATCTTTATTGTCTACCGACAGTTATCTCCCTTTGAAAAAGAAATCCTGGGGCTCGCTATTTTAGCCCATGATCTTGGAATCCCCTTTGGGCTTGAGTGGGAACACCATCTTTCTGGGGAAAAAGTAGCACGGGAATTAATTAAAGATAAACGTTTCCAAGATCCGATTGCTGATCTAATCAAACACCATGGTGAATTTTCTAACTTGCCCTCCTCCTCTTTTCCCAGAGATATTTATCGGCTTCCACCAAGATGGCAAAGAGCTCTTTTTATTCTTGATTTTTGTGATGCCACAGGAAGGATAGAAGATAATAGGGGAAAACACACCAATCCAATCGGATTAGGTAGCTTAGAATATTATGCTAAACGAAGCAAACTCCAAGATTTGATAGAACTTGAAAGCAGTTATGCTCTTTTTGATTTGCGCTTTCGTTATGGCTTTGGCCCAATAATCTTCAACCGATCCCTCTCTGCTGATGATCAAGCTGCCATGTTTGCTCAGGCCACAGCTCTTACTCCTTCTGCTAGCGAAGACGATTTAATTACTTTTTATGGTTCTAGATTCCGCTGCCACTTTTTTGATGTTTTGTTACTCGCTTCCCTTGAAACTGCAGCTGAGCGAGGAATGGTCCTAGCCTCAGTTTACAAAGTTTACGCGGATGCCCAGATGAGCAAAGAAGCATTGCTCTGGCCTGATCAAGACCTTGGGCTTACGTTAGGACAAGACTTCATGGGGTTTGCGACAAGGTTTAGAGCCCACTTTGGAGAACATGGTATAAGTACTTTATTGCGGGCAAAGCCAGAAGAGGAGCAAATAGAATTTCTAGTTTCTGCTCTATAAAGAGAGATCCCGTCCCGATTCGTTCTTCGAACTTCTCGGGATCCCGAAGTCCCGAAGGGATTCCGAAGAATCCTCCGGGATTCCTTCGGAACATTATATCTGATACGGTAATCGGGACCCTTGGCGGGAAAATTTCGTAAACCAGAAAATTTCAGGAAATCTTTAGAAAAACTGAAATTTTCTCGAAAGTGTGCCGATATAAAAGCACAAGAGAACCGCTAATCCATTCTGATAAGTAACTTAAACTTACGGATAAACGAGCTCCAAAAAACGAAGGGGGCACAATCATGAGTTTAAGAATAGCATTATCAAACCGCACTTTTAGAAGGACCGCACTTCGAACTACCTTATTGACGGCAAAAAACGTCATCAACCTTGGCCGTGGGAAAATGGGGCTAGCCGAAGCACACAGAAGAACAATTGAGACGGTTTACGCCGCAACCCAAGAAGAGCTCACTGTACGCCAGGCCGCAGAAAGATACTTACGCACGCACCACGGAGAAGCAGGGATTAACTGGACAGCCCTAACCAAACTAACAAACCACTTTGCAATTCCTTCCTCACAAAAACAAGTGCTGATCGAATCAATCATAGCTGGCGGCTACGAGGCAGCGCAAGAAGTATCGTGTAATGCAAAAAGGATCGCTGCCCCCAAACTAAAATGGCTTACCCCTTCCTGGCAAATTGAAATAATAAAAGATCTTTTTGCTGGAACAATAACGACCAAAGAGTGGGGAATCATTTCCAAAACAATTAAAATTGGCCAAGGCGAAGCTCTTTTTGCCGATTGGGTAGCCGGCACACAAGACAGAGAAGAAAAACTTATCTTTGTCGACGAACTACGGCAACTAGATGAATTTATGGGCATTGAAGAATATGATCGGCGGGCTCAAGCCACCAGTGATATCGCTCTGGGAAAAGTTAAACCTCCGGGGATTTCAGAAATAGCTGCCCCCGAAGTTATCGAAGTTAGCCATTTTTCTCCGCCGGTAAAGACGGATGATATCGCCGCTATCAAACAAGCGTTCCTTACCGCCCTAGATCGGCTGGATGAAATAGCAATTGCCAGCCCGGTTGGAGGACTAGCCCAGAGATTTGGTTTTTTTGATGAAGCAGGCCATCCCCTCCCCCAAGCAACCTATCCCATTCAACCCCTTTCCCGGGATAGTGTTTTCAAATTATACGCTGATGAAATCCTAGCCGTGGTTAATCTACGCCACCTAACTCGCAGCGGAACCCCTTCCCCAATTGCTGTCCCCTATTTCATGATGTCAAGTCAGGTAACTGACGCAAACATAAGAGCACATTTTGCCGCAAATGGATTCTTTGGTCTAGGAGAATCCAACGTGTTCTCTGAAATACAAATTTCGGTTCCGGTTGTTTCAGAAGATGGCAGATGGCTTAGAAAGGGAAGATATAAATTAAACAGCAGCCCGCACGGACACGGTGACATATGGAAAATTTATTTTGAAAGCCCCGCTGCCGAAACCCTAAGGGATAGGGGGAAAAAGTTCTTTTTAGTTCCCCAAGGCAATAATCCATCAGTATTTGGACATGCCTTTACTTTTGCCGGACTCGGAATAGACGGAAATTCCGCTTTTGGCCTGGCTACTAGCCCGCGCATTGCCGGTGCCCCCGAGGGATCAATTGTTGCTATGCAAATGGAAGGTGGCCAATGGTCAATTCGCAATGTGGAATATGCCATTATGGAAGCTTTTGGATTAAGCGATGAAGCAAGTGCTGCCACCGGTTATTCAGAATATCCGGGCAATCTAAACTTTTTATTTGCGGATATTTCTGCCATCAGAGCCCAAATTGAGCGTGAGCCCTTCCCAGGAGAATTAATCAACTTTGGAAAACCCCAAGACTCACATGCTGATGGCAAAAAGGTATCCGGTGGCCGAGCTGAAGCCCAGATGCAAGGTGTTGCAGAAGCATTAACCGCTTCTGCCTTGGAAGACGTACCAGTTTTTGTGATGAATGCCCCGCGAGGCGCAGATCTCTCTGGCCATTTTGATTGTTTTAAAAATGGACCCCAGGCAAATAGCGACACAGTTGCAACCTGCCGCGCAAATTATTCGGCAAAAATGGCAGCGCGGCTCGCGCACGTTGGCGTCGTAAGCGCCGAGGGAGCATTAATTGAACTCACCCCAGCTTTTGCTAACCGCCAAGATGTTTTGGCTGGAAAAGTAAAAGATGGGAGTATTTCGGAGCGAAGTACCGTGCTTATTTCTGGCTTTCACACCAGTATTAACAAAATAAATATCGACGGTGATCTGCAAATTGTGGTGGAAAACGAAGTTGGAGACATGCAAGCAGCCCAGGCAGCAAATTCCGCTCTCACTCCTGATCCAGCCCGAGCGGGAAAAGTCAGAATAGCTGGCCTAACCGTTGCCAATTCTGGCCGAGAAAAGGTTCTGGATGAACGAGACCTGTGGCAAGGAGAATTTATTGAGCATGAACAATGCAAAATCACAGTTTTAGGCAATGGCGAGCTCCAAGTTGTGCCTGGCACAGTAATTAAGGGGGACTTTGAACTAACAGTTGCCGATGGAGAAAAAGTTACATTATCTCCAAAAACAGGCGGCGGAGTAAAAATCCAGCGCGAAAAAATATCTACGCCTTCCTGGCAATATCAAGTAACCATCAACGAAGATCCCACAACCCTTGATGTGTTTGAGCTCGAAATTGTCTAATAATGCCTACTTGGCTCTGGTGACTGACACCGGTGTCAGTCACCAATCTCAAAAAAAGCCAAATTTAGTGAAATTTTGGGCAAAATGTGACG
>JABMSE010000024.1 GCA_013204645.1 Candidatus Saganbacteria bacterium
ATTAAAAAGTTTTGCTAAGATTGTGGTTACCCCGCGAAAGTGAGTGGGGCGCGTGCGGCCACAGAGTTTTTTTGAGAGCCCCTCTACTTCAACATAAGCCTTATAATCTTTGGGAAAGAGATCGGATGCTTCGGGCAAGAATAAGACGTCTATATGAAAATTAGAAAGCAATTTTTTGTCTTGTCTGATGTTTCGTGGATAGCGCGAATAATCTTCGCCTGGTCCAAATTGAATGGGGTTTACGAAAATACTAACCACGACAAGATCCGCGCTCTTTTTGGCTTCTTCAACCAAGGAGAGATGTCCTTCATGCAAGTGCCCCATCGTAGGCACAAATCCAATTGTTTTACCGCGCTGCGAAGCCTTCTCTGCATAGGCGCGCATCTCTTTTATGGTCTTGATGGTTCTTATCTTGTGATGCATGTTTTATTGGATAACCCAATAGCGAGCCAGGGCCCACAAAATTACTGACAAAACAATCGCCAAGATTTTTAGGGAAATATTGCGAGTAAAAAAATCTCTAAGCATCCTTCTTCTCCTTTTTAGGATACTGCCAGGTAGCAAAATCACATTTTGGATATTTTATGCAGCCATAGAAGGTTTTTCCTCGCCGGGTCCTTCTTTCAACCAGGTCTGCCCCACATTTTGGGCACGTTACCCCGATTTTTCTTAAGATCGACTTTATGTTTTTGCATTTTGGATAAGCCGAACAAGCTAGAAAATCTCCATAACGGCTGTGCTTTAGGACCATTGCACTTCCACATTTGCTACATTTTTCTTTTATTTCTTCCGGAGTCCCTTCGCGAGGTAAGTCTTTGGTAAACTTGCATTTTGGATAGCCAGAACAAGCCATAAAATCCCCAAAACGGCCCTGGCGAATTACCACGGGCTTTCCGCATTCTGGGCAAATCTCTTTGGTTTTTATTTCTTTTTTGACCTTTTCCATTTTTACTTCTGCTTCGGCCAGGGCTTTGGAAAAAGGCTCATAGAACTCAGAAAGGACAGCAACCCATTCCATTTTTTTAGCCACAATCTCATCTAAATCGTCTTCCATCTGGGCGGTAAAGGTAATATCCAAAATCTTTGGGAAATGCTTAACCAATAAGCCATTGGTAACGATTCCAATCTCGGTAGGTTTTAGGGCTCGCCCTTCTTTTTCTACGTATCCGCGGCTCTGGACCGTAGAAATAATAGGTGCGTAAGTTGATGGTCGGCCAATTCCTCTTTTCTCAAGTTCTTTTACCAGGGAGGCTTCATTGTAGCGGGGTGGGGGTTGGGTAAAATGCTGGGCTGGAACCAATCCTTTAAGGGTTAAGTTCTCGCTTTCTTGTAATTGTGGCAGCGTCCCCTTAATGTCTTCGTCAGGCCCTTCATCTTCTTTGCTTTCAAGATAAACCTTAATAAAACCGTCAAACCTTAAGACTGACCCCGTGGCCCGAAAAACATAATCTTTGGCCAAAATGTTAACTGAGGTTTGATCAAAAATTGCGAAATTCATTTGGCAGGCGATAAATCTTTTCCAAATGAGGTCGTAAAGCTTTAATTCATCTGGTTTTAAGCTATCTTTTATTTTTTCCGGATGCCTGAAAGCAGAAGTTGGGCGAATAGCTTCATGGGCATCCTGGGCCTGCTTTTTCTTTTTGTACCTTTGGGGTTGGGGAGGAAGATATTCCCTGCCAAAGCTTTGCTCGATATATTTGCGGGCCGCACCTTCTGCCTCATTGGCAATGCGCACCGAATCGGTTCGCATATAAGTGATAAGACCAACCCGGCCCTCACCCTTAAGGTCAATGCCCTCATAAAGCTTTTGGGCAATAATCATCGTTCTCTTGGCAGAAAAACCAAGCTTACGAGCTGCTTCTTGCTGTAGGGTGCTGGTGATAAAGGGAGGGGAGGCATGCCTTCTTTGTTCTTTTTTGGTGATTTTACTTATATCATATTGGGCGCCATCGAGCTCTTTTAGGATATTTTTTGCTTCTTGTTCTGATTTTATAATCGTGCCTTTTTCTTTGGGTCTAACTCCCAAAGGGTCAGACCCTTTGGCGACTAATTTTGCTGAAAAAGAGCCCTGTTCTTTTGTTTCTAAGTTGGCCAAGATATCCCAGTATTCTTCGGCATTAAATTTGCCTATCTGGGCTTCGCGTTCACAGATGAGTCTTACGGCAACGGACTGGACGCGTCCGGCCGAAAGCCCTTTCCTTACCTTTTTCCACAAGAGAGGACTAATTTTATAACCCACGATGCGATCCAGGATCCGACGGGCTTGTTGGGCGTTTACGCGGGCCATGTCAATTTCGCGTGGCTGCTTAACTGCATTGGTAACCGCTTCCTTAGTTATTTCGTTAAATTCAATTCTTTAAATTTTAGCTTTAGTGTCCAGGATATTCATGAGGTGCCAGGCAATGGCTTCGCCTTCGCGGTCAGGGTCCGGAGCCAAAAATACAACTTCTGCTTTCTTGGCGCTATTTTGGAGTTCTTTTACGATTTTTTCCTTACCCTTTATTATCTTGTAATTGGGCTCAAAATCTTTATCGATTTTTACTCCCAGTGATTTGGGGGGAAGATCTCTTATGTGGCCACTGCAGGCTTCTATAAAAAAATCGTTGCCCAGGAACTTTTTTAAAGTCCGCGCTTTAGCTGGTGATTCAACGATAACTAATTTCTTTTTTGCCACGCTTTTCACTCCTTCTCGAATAGCCCATGGTAACAGACGAGCCTTTTTCTGTCAAATTTATCCCTTTCCCGAATGCACGAATCTAGGCACGAGGTCGCAGGTTTCCGTTTCTTCTGTCCCACCGTTTGTGACACTCTATAAGGGGTAGTAGCAAGGTTATTGCCAGGAATGCGAATAAGACGAATAAAAACCGAATTTTGCGAGTTTTTGGCATAAACACAACAAAAAGCATTTGTTTCATTCGACTACTCATTTGTAAAATTCGTATTACAGGTGTCAAGATCTCGACACCCCTGTTTTAGCGGCCGAAGCGTTTTTTGAGTTCTTCTTCTTGGATGCGAATGATGGTGGGGCGGCCGTGGGGGCAGGTGGCAGGATTTATGGTGGCATAAAGATCTTTGATTAACTGGTTCATTTCTTGCTGGGTTAATTTATCTCCCGCCTTAATAGCACTGTGGCAAGCAATTAATTTTTTTACCTTTTCCTGTTTAACCTCCATCTCTACTGATTTACCTAGATTTTGCAGCTCGGAAATAATATCGATTAAGAGTTGTTTTGCCGGCGCTTTAGCAGAAATGGCTGGCACTGACCGTAGGATATAAGAATTGTTTCCAAATTCTTCTAAATCAAAACCAATACCGCTTAAGTACTCAAGATTTTCAGAAAGAATTGAGTTCTCTTTGGGGTTGACCTCAATAGTTTCAGGCAACAAGAGCGCCTGGCGACTTGTAACATTTCCTTTTGGACTCAATTGATCATAGAGAATCCTCTCGTGCGCAGCATGCTGATCAATTAGCACCAACTCTTCTCCGTCCGTACATATAATGTAAGTGTTTTTTAATTGGTAAAGGGGAATTAATGGTTGACTGGATGAAACTTCGATTTCTTGTTGGGGGACGTGGGGCCCCTCGACTCTGCTCGGGGCAAGCGTATGATGTGGCTCGAAGAGAATTTGTTCCATTTCTGGCTGCCAATTTTGCGCAGTCTCGCCCCTTACCCCTGTTTGAGACAGACTATTTTTGAGACCAACCACTCCTTGCAAAGCTTCACCCACTGCCTGCCTTATTGCTCCCATTACATCGTTTGTTTTTACAAACTTTACTTCCCGCTTGGTGGGATGAACATTTACATCAACCTGTTGGGGATCAATTTCTATAAAAAGAATGGCAGCTGGGTAACGGTTATTTGGGATCAGAGCTCGATAGCTATCTTCTAGTGCTCGATTAAGCAGGAAATTGCGTACATATCTCTTGTTTACAAAAAAGTTTTCGTAAGTTTTGTCAATTCGGCTGATTGTCGGTGGGCTTATCAGGCCCTTGATTTTTATCAAAGGGGATTCATAGGCAACTGCTATAAGTTCGCGGGTTAGTTCCAGGCCATAGATGGAAATGACCGCGTCTTTTAAGTTTCCCGAACCAGGGGTAGAGAGTAGGGGCTTACCGTCAGATATTAATTCAAAAGCAATTTGCGGATTTACCATGGCATATTTTGCCACGATGTTGGCAATATGCCCCATTTCCGTAGCTGGAGATTTTAGAAATTTCTTGCGGGCTGGAGTGTTAAAGAAGAGATCTTTTATGGAAACAGTAGTACCCTGGGGACAGCCAGCTTCGGCGGAGCTTTGATCTTTTCCTCCCTCAAGCTTTAATTCTGTTCCAGCGTCGTTGTTTTTTGATCGGCTTAAAACCTCAAAGCGTGACACACTAGCAATGGAGGGAAGGGCTTCGCCGCGAAAGCCTAAGCTTTGGATATTAAAGAGGTCATCTAATTTGCTGATTTTAGAGGTTGAATGCCGCTCAACTGAAAGCAGTACCTCTTCTTTGTCCATGCCATGGCCATTATCGGACACTCGAATTAATTTTCTGCCTGCCGCCTGGATTTCAATGGTGATCTTGGTGGCCGCTGCATCAATAGAATTCTCAATTAATTCCTTAACTACCGAGGCTGGCCGCTCAATCACTTCTCCGGCGGCGATTTTGTTGATAAGATCTTCAGAGAGAATTTTGATTTTGGATACAGACATAATATATATGCTTTTTAGCGTTTCCTTTTTCTGTTTTCCAAATATCTTTCAAGCGCCTCTTTGCTTGTTAACCAATTTCTACCTTCCTTATATGCTTCCAATTTACCCTGACGAGCCAATAGATTTAGATATTTAGCAGAGAAATGTGTTTGCGAGCTTATCTTTGCAAGCGGAAGAAATTTTTCTTTTTTCTTTGAGGCTGGAGTAATAACTTTTAGGTAAAGATTAAGGCTGCGCTCGACCCCTTGGGCAATGAATCGCACCAAAGGGAGCAAATTGCCTTTGTCCGCTTTAGCTAATATCCGATAATATTTTTTGCGATCATTTTTTAATATAATTACCAAGGGGTAGCCTTTTTGCATTAACAATAGATTCATTGCTAATCTAGCTGTTCTTCCGTTGCCATCAAAAAAGGGGTGAATGTTAACTAATTGGTGATGTAGCAATGCAGCCAGCTCAATAGGATTCAGCTTTTTTTTGTGGGTCTTTAGCCAGGTGGTCAAATCTTTCATTTTGCTAGGGATTAATGTTGCTTCTGGTGGGACATGATCTGCTCCGCCAATAATAACATTGTTCTTGCGATATCGTCCGGCCCATTCATTATCGATGTCTTGAATTACTAATTGGTGCAATTGACGGATAAGTACCTCGGAAACAGTATGTTGCTTTCCGTGCTCCACAAGGTCAGCCAAAAATTCTAATGCTTTGTAATGGTTTTTAGCTTCGAGATGGTCTTTTAGGGGTTTTCCTTTGATTGTGATACCTTCATTGATAACTAAGAATGTTTCCTTCAAGGTTAGGCTGTTGCCCTCTATCCCATTGGAATTATAGGTCATTTCTATTTCAAATTGTTCACGCAGTTTCTTGACCAAGGGGGAGGGAAGGGGCCGAAGCGAATTTATTTTTTCTAGCTTAGCTTCTAAGCGTCTTTTTAGGTTTTCGTCTAAATATTGCATAATTTCCTTAATATGGCTTATGTTAATATTGGCACTATACCATATTAAGGAAAAGGCGTCAAGTTATTTGGCTTATTTTATCGATAAGCGACTTAAGCTGTCTAACCGGCAATCCCACTACATTATCGTAGTCTCCAGAAACCGTGTCAATAAAATCCCCCTCAATTTCTTGAATACCATACGAGCCGGCTTTGTCCATGGGGCGGCCGCTTTTAACATAGTCAAGAATTTTAGCCTCAGCTACTTTTTTCATTTTCACCTTAGTAACTACGTAGTCAGCTGCTTTTTTAAATGTTTCTGAATCAACCACGGCGATTCCGGTTATAACTTTATGGGTGCGCCCACTTAGGCTTTTTAACATAGCAATTGCTGCTTTTCGGCTTTTGGGTTTACCCAATATTTTTTTGCCTAAAACCACAATCGTATCTGCGCCAATCACGATCGCCTTTTTTTGTTTGCGTGCAACATCGGATGCTTTAGCAATGGCGGCTTTAACACAAAAGGCCTCTGGTGTTTTGGCAGTAATCTTTGCTTCATTTACGCGGCTGGGAATGATTTTAAAATCCTTAATAATTTTCTTTAAAAGTTTCGCCCGGCGGGGGGAAGCAGAAGCTAGGATAATTGTTTTTTTCTTCTTCATTCGACAATAATATCTTTAAGTGAGCGTTTGGGTACATGATGAACGCTTTTATCATCGCGCCAGTATTTGATATTGCCATCCGGGCCTAATTTATCGATCACAACCTCTTCGCTTGGTTTGCCCAGTGCCACCACCAAAAGGATGCGAAAGCGAGCGGGGACATTAAGCGCTTTGCGTAGTTTGTCTCGATCGATTAGGCCAAGCATGCATCCGCCTAAGCCTTTTTCGGTAGCTCCCAAAAGCATGCTTTGGGCAACAATGCCATAGTCGCAACCAAAGTTCTTTTTGATCTCTTTATCGCCCACTATAATAATGTAGGCAGCGGGGCGCTCGCCTTCTGCCGGGCCACCCCAGCCCTCAAGATAGCCAGCCCAGGCAAGACAGGGAAAGATTTTGGCATTTTTTTCCGGATCAGAGGAGAGAATATATTTTAGGGGTTGGAGATTACTGGCTGAAGGAGAAAGCCGAGCTAGTTCTACTAGTTCTTTTAAGGTGTCGGCGCTTATGGCTTCTTCTTCACAAAATCTGCGATAACTGCGGCTTTTTTTGACTAAATCCTCTAGCATTTAAACTGATTATAGCACATCTCAGAAAGGGGCATCCAGGCAAATTGACTTCCTTATAAATAATAGTATAATTGACAGCATGAGAGCGAGGATCCAAATACTATTTTTCGTGCTCCCCTTAATAATTCTTTTTTGCGGTTGCACAACAACCCCACCGCTTGAAGTAGACCGCTACGATTTTCAAATTCTCGATAAAAACGAGAAAATAGTAATCGAGCACAACGAAAAATTTGCCTGCTATGAGAACAAGGATTTTAAGGTAACCACGGCTATTTTCCGCCACAAAAATCTCTTCGTTGTTCCTTTGAGCATTACCAATAAAACTGGCACCAATCTTTTGCCAGATGAATATTCAGTTGGATTATATGATGGCCGCGATTACAAACCCTTAAAGTTTGTGCATCGCTCCGATATTATAGCTTATAAGAACAAAGTTGCGGGAATAGGCAGTGTTAAGCTAACACCAACGGTTGAAAATGCTTTTAATGCAGCTAGCTCTTTGATTAATTGGCCCTCATCTTCCGCCCTAAATAAGGGGCTTGACCAAGCCATTCAGAACTATTTTGAATTCCGCCCGGTGTGGGCAAACCAAAAACGCTACGGCATTTTGTGCTATATTGGAAACTTTAAATTGGAGTACCCTTTGAGCTTCATTGTGAAAATCCGCGGAAAAAAAATGGAGTTTGAGTTTTTGCCCCGCCCAGAAGATCAGCCAAAAGATTCTGCTGAAAAGAGCGATCTTAATTGAAAAAAGTAATTATCTTAGCCTTAGTCCCCCTTTTTATCTTTGGCTGCAGCCGCCGGCCTAAAACGGTTGATTACAGCGAATATGTAAAAATCAATGGAGCAAAACAATTTATTGTTGCCAAAGGAGCAACCTGGGATAATCCCGTGCTCCTTTATTTGCACGGTGGTCCAGGGCAACCTGAAACCCCGCTGGTCTTAAACTTTAATGATGAATTGCAATACGATTTTAGTGTAGTACTTTGGGATCAGCGTGGCGCTGGTCGCTCTTATTTTGATGACATTCCTCCCGAAAGTATGACTCTTGAACAATTGATTGCTGATGCGCATGAATTAACCCAAAGAATTAAGATAAAATTCAACAAAAAGAAAATATTGTTGGTGGGGCATGGGTGGGGAACAGTCCTGGGGATGAATCTCGTTCACCTATATCCAGACGATTACTATGCTTATGTAGGGGTATCCCAAGTTTGCGATGCCACAGAAAGTGAGATAAGATCGTATGTTTGGACACTAAAGCAGGCCCAGGCTGCGGGTAGCACGGAAGCCATTTCAGAGCTTAATCAAATTGGGCTGCCAGAGGCTGGTGTGTATCAAGGAGGGGTTTCTGCCCAGTTAACACAGAAAAAATGGCTAACTATTTTTGGTGGGGGATCGGCGCATACCAAGCACTTTCGCAATAAATTTCAGGAAATAATGGATGACTATTATACGGCAGACCAAAAAGAGCAATACGCAAAAGGATTTACGTTTTCTATGAATCTGCTTGGGCCAACGGCGGCGACGATTGATTTATTCAAAATAATGGAAAAAGTTGAGGTTCCTATCTACTTTATAAGCGGAAAATATGATTACAAAGTTAATTGGCAGCTATCCAAAGAATTCCTCGATGCCTTGAAGGCTCCGCAAAAGGAATTCATCCTCTATGAAGATTCAGCCGATGATCCCAATTTTGAGCAAGCGGAGAAATTTAATAGATTTATAAACATGAAGATGCAGCCCCTGTGCACTTCAGGCAAAGAGAAAAAGTTGGATTAGCTAGCTTCCTCGGGTAAAGGCTCGAAACTTTCAGGAGTCAGGAGCCTTCTTAAAAAGATTTCCCGCATCAGAAGGGTGTCGTTCCGATCATCAGCAGTGTGCATTCTTTTGGCCTCTGTTTTTTGTGCAACTAGGTCTACTATTGTTTCATCTAATTCAATAATTCTCCCAAGTGCGGTGAGACTGTCTGGCCTGCCTTCTTGTGTATAGCGAGTTATTGCCCCCAAGTTCTCCAGCTGTTGCCTGGTGATGGGAAGGCCCAACAGCTGTCGTGCAACGGCACCGCTAGCATGGCCCTTCTCTCGCATATCGCTAAAAAGCCCCACGAGAAAGGGCTTAATTCTATGCCCGTTATTAGGTTTTGGAGCCAACCTTACCGTTTTAAGTGCAATAGCCATTTTATTAATCCCCCTTAATGATTTGATACTAAGTGTTATCGGCTGCTTTTGGAAGGAATTTCACTTTTTCTAAAGATTTCTTGAAATTCCTTTTGGGGAAATAATTTAATATACTTATGCGAGGTTATTTTTCCGAAGCAATCTCAATAAAGCGCGGCTAATATTTTAGATAGGTTTCTTTTTTATCTCTTCCGGTTTTTGTAGGTGCTTGTTAACTTTTTGAGGTAATCTATCCCCTTTTTATAGAGGTCAAAGCGTCGTGCCAACATATCAGCTGCGTAAACGACAGCGGCTATGACCGTAACTGCCAGGCCGAGGATCAGTGTATAAGCAAAGAGGCTCCGCGTGACCGAAGAAGCAAAGATTTTAATGCTTTCAATAAGGATCAATGCCAGCGTTGGAGCTATAACGTCTGTGGCGGCCAGACGGCCGAGGTCAAGAATGTTTAAAACGATACTTGGAAGCACAAGGTAGCCCAAAGCGCCTACGGCACAAATTATTAAGCCGCCAATAAAATATAGTTGTGCTAAAAAGCGGACACGCTTTTTCTCGGCCAAGACCACTGCGGAAATTGCGGCGATTAATGATAAGATAAACATCCAAACAGCAAGGTGTTTTAACAAAGCAACACGCTGACGCAGCGCCAAAAGGGATGCTCTTTGTCCGTCGATCTCTACAGCAATGGCGTAGGCCTGGTCAATAACCGGTTGTAAATTTGTTTCAGCAATAAATTTCTGGACCGGGCCTTCAACTGCCTTGGTCAATTCTTTTGGTATAAGCCCGCTGATCTTTAAGTTTATGAGCGGATCGATCTCTGGCGTAGTACAGGCTATGTCAAGAATATTCCCTTTGCGGATAGCAGATAGGCTTGCGACGGTTTCTTTGTTGTTCTTGCATTGCGGAAGATTGTCAATGTTGAGTGCGCGCCGGGTAATTAAAACAACAACGTCGTTAAATCTGATATTCCGAACGGCATCAAGCTCCGCTTTTGTCGGCATATATTTTATGAAAAAAGGAGTGTCCCGTTTGCCGCTGAGCCATTCAAGGGTATATTGGATCGGGATCTTGCTGGCTTTTTGCAAAAGCTGTTCTACCCCAATAGTATCCAAAGCATATTTCACCAACGGGCCGGTTTGGCTTTCGATAACAGAATTTACGGTCCAGAATAAAAGATTATTGGCAAAATTATCATTTTTGGTAATATCCAGCTCAGAAACAGCCTTTTTTTCAATAGCGACCAATTTTTTGGTGATCTGTTCGGCTAAGAGATCGCCTATTTCCTGGTATATGCCTGAATTCTCTAAGGCATTGGTATAAGTGTTGGGATCTAAGAGTCTATGCCGCACGGTGTATAGTGAAATGGAACTGACGGTTAAAATGACAGCGAGAGTAGCAACAATATACTTAAATGTTTTTTTCATAAAGGACACCTCCGCGCTGATTATAGCATAATTTGTTAATATATTTGGGAAACAATATCTTGCAACTCCTTAATTATTTCGTTCCAATAGCGTTTGGTTCCGGCTTTAGGGAAGTGTTTGGCAAAGCCTGGGTCTTGGCTTTGAACTGCTAGCCAAGAGACAAAATGGATAATTCTCATTCCGCGCAAGAGCGGGATTAACTCCAATGAGCGTTGGTCAAAAGAACGAAAGAGCTCATAACCTTTAAGAAACCAATTCAGTTCATTTTCACAGTTTTCCTGAATATCGGGTAGAAGCATCCACAAATCTTGTATTGGCGGGCCCAGGCAAAGATCGTCAAAATCAACTATAAAAATCCCCTCGTTTGGCCGATGGATAAGATTGCCTTTATGGCAATCTCCGTGCAAGAGGATAAATTCCTGGTCGTCAAACCTGGGATCGGCTTTTTTTATAAAAAGTTCCGCGGTTTGTTTAAAGGCTTTTTGAAAGTCTGGTAGTACATAATCGGTTTTAAATAATACCTCGAGGTGGTGCCGGGTGGAAATGGCTGGCCTCCAAGTGATGCGTTGACTGTTTTTACGGGTTGCGCCAACTAAATGGATTCTGGCCAACAGGCGTCCCAGTTCTTCCCAGCCCTCTTTATTGAATTCATCAAGAGCCCGGCCGCCTTTTTTAGCAAATATTGCATAGGGAATTGAATCGAGGGCAAAGAGGGTTTTATTGTTAAAGGCGAGGGGAGGAATAACCGGGATTTCTTTCTCGGAAAGCTCGGCAAGGAATTGATGTTCTTCTTCTATCATTTCGGGGGTCCAGCGTCCGGGACGGTAAAATTTAACAATAAATCGCTCCCTTGAATCATGTTTTTCCAGTTCATAAACCCGGTTGATGTAGCTGTTGCGCGTCAAGAGTAAGCTGCTCAATTTCTCACCTAGCGTATTTTCTACGCTATGAAGGATTGTATCGTGGTTTAATGGTTTCCAGGTTGCTGCTTTTGTCATCCATTAATGATAGCCCTTCGACAAGCTCAGGGCAAGCCCCTCGACTCACTCCGTTCGTTCGGGCAGCGACCGATTAATAAAAGTATGTTAAAATGATGATGATATGAAAGTAGCAATTGTGGGGTTTCCTCAGGCAGGCCAGCAGCAGCTGTTTAGCTTGTTGACCGGAATTCCCCTGGAAGCATTCCAACATAAGCCCCTGGAAGCGCAGCTGGGGATTTGCCCGGTTAAGGATCCGCGCGTCACCAAATTAGCCGAGCTCTATAAGCCCGAAAAAACAACCTATGCCCGGGTGGAATATTTGCTGCTGCCGGACTTTAATCTTAAGGGGCCGGCAAAAGCAACCATTTTTACGCAATTGAAAAACGCAGACGAGCTTTGCTTTGTGTGCCGAGCGGATACCGCGGAGGCCAGCAGTACTGCCTTTTTTTCTGAATTAGTTATCAGTGACCTCATGTTTGTTGAAAAGCGCCTGGAAAATATTGCCAAAAACCAAAAAAAGAAATTTGTTGCGCAGAGGGAGAAAGAGCAAGCCCTCTTGAAAGTGTACAAAGAGCAGCTTGAGCAAGAAAAGCCATTGCGTGAATTGGCTTTTGACAGTGATGATCCGACATTAATCCAAAGCGGTCAGTTTTTAACCATGAAGCCGTTGATCCTTGTGATCAATGTTGTTGATGAAGAGAAAGTAGAAGACATTAAGTTATCGGTCCCGGCAATCCAGGTCAATGTCGGACTGGAACAGGAGATCAGCCAATTAGATGAAGCCGATCAGGCCCCTTTTCTGCGGGAAATGGGGATTGGCGAATCTGCTTTAAGCAAAATGAGCCACCAGGCTTTTTTAAGCTTAGGGCTGATTTCTTTTTTTACCGTAGGGGAGGATGAGGTGCGGGCGTGGCCAGTTCGCCGTGGCTCAACCGCGGTCCAGGCTGGCGCGGTTATTCATTCAGACATCGAAAAAGGGTTTATCCGCGCTGAAATGTTTAGTTATATTGACTTAGTTCAGTTTGGCTCGGAAGCCAAACTGAAAGAGGAGGGCAAGTTTCATCTCAAAGGCAAGGACTACATTGTCCAGGATGGAGATATTTTAAGCTTTAGGTTTAATGTTTAGTTTTTTTCTCTAGCATGATTTAGGCTTACTTTGTTTGCTCCGAAGCCTTCGATACCGAGGATCAGAGAATCCGAGTGGATCGTTTGAGGGGGTAGCGGGCCCGATAAGCCGGAGCTTATATTATTGTTGACAAATTATAAGCTGTGGCTTATAATTACTATAAGAAAAGATAGGGAGGGACGCATGAAAAAAACTAATTTTAAAAGCTTAAAATTAAAACAGCTCTCAAGAGCAATTACCGAGAAAAAACCCATACCAATAGAGAAAATAGGGCAGCAACTAAAAAATGTAAGAGAGGCCTTAGGCATGAATCAGAGACAACTGGCAAAAAAACTAAGGATTTCTCAATCAGCAGTTTCCCAAATAGAAGAAAATACCCAGGCAAGTAAACTGAAAACGATTGTCAAGCTTGCCAAGGCTTTGGAATGTGATTTTATGGGGATAATAGTTTCCGATGAGCCGCTAGAAGCGATAGTGAAAAAACAAGCCGAGAAAGCCGCTAGAAGAAGTTTAGATCGTACTTATTCTAATATGGCCATGGAAAAGCAATCTCCGTCAGGCAAAACTTATAGAGAACAGATTAAAAAACTTATAGAGGAATTAACTTCTAATCCTGGCCCTGAACTTTGGGAAGGATAATGCCTTTCTTTGAGACGATAGAGGGGGCGACACCAATTGAAGACGCTTCTGACTTGATCCCCTCACATATAACTACGCGCGAAGAGCTTTAAACAAAAGGGGACTGTCCCCTTTTGACTAATAAGAGGTTTCCCTTCGCTGGTTACAACTAACAATTTACAACCATTCACCTTAATTCTTGGCATAAAAACAGCAAAAAGCCGAGATATTGATAGGGTTATATTGCAAATTGTCGGTTGTTCGTTCTGCCTGGGAATAAGCTTGTTAGTGCGTCGGTAGGGGGTGGTGGGGCGTTGGGGACAGTCCCCCGGGGGACTGTTCCCAATGTCTTATTTTAGTGAAATTTTCGGTTTATCCTTCCGATATAAATGTATGGCAGGTTTAAGAAAAGTATTGCTTATTAACCAAACCGGAAGGCGGGTGTTTTCGGGCAACGCCGGAAAGTACAATGAACTTGCGCGGCTTTTTGTAAATGATAGAGATATGGAAGTAGTCAATCCCCGAGAGCTTGTGCATCCGCCTGATATGTTACCCCATTTTGAAAGCGATGTTACTCTAGATGCGGATCTTGCCTCGCATAGCTCAGGGAGTCATCCAACCCACTTAAGTGATCAACACTATCGTGCCCACTCGAAATATTCTCAAGCGGTTGTTGCCGCAGCCCTGGAAAAAGAAGCGTTGCCAGTAGTTTTCGCAAATCCGCATGAATTTACCTTGGGTCCCTATGGAGCCCTGCTTGAGCGCTTTCCTAACTTACAACTACCAACGGCTGATACTCACATAGATTTTGCCTGTGATGTTTTTAGTCCGGCTGGATTTTTACGCTACGCAATTGGAAAGGAATTGGTTGATCCGCTTGCCATCCAACTTTTTGGTCCACAGGACTTTTCTTATGAAGACATGCAAGGCAGACAACGTCGCCTGATGGTTAATGAAGAATTTATTGGGCGCTTTCCTGCGTGGATCATGGATATAATCTTTGCTGATCGCCAGGGACAACTCCCAGAGATGGAGCCGGAAAAGCTATTCTCTGCTTTAAAAACTACGGCCAAGCTTGCCCAACCTGATAGATGGAACGACGCAACAATAGGGTTGGAGCTATCGCAGCGCAATAGAATTAACCCTTTCTTTTATAATGGGCAACTTATTTGGCAAAGAATCTATCTTCATGAAAAGGGGGTTTGGCTGGATCTTGAACATCCTGGTGAGATTTATGACTATGCGGGTAAACCAGTCTTCTGTAGCTTGGATACGGATGTCTCGGCAGGCATGGATCGCGACCTTGAGGCGGTGGTGCGCTGTTTTACGAAATCTCTCCAAACCGGAGAATTAGTGGGTATGCATATTGCTGAGGCCGAAACGCCGCTTACCAAGTGGTCCGCGAAGCAGATTTATGAGGTGGTGCGTATGGTTTTGCGATAAATAGGGTCTGTCCCTATTTATTATAGCTAAAGACAGGGAGAGCTTAAGCTTTAGGTTTATTATTTAATCGCCAGTGCCATCCGCGCAAGAGCCGACGGGTGAACCACCGGCCATGCAAGCATCGGGGGCCGAACCGGTCCCGTCACAGCCCGCAGAGGCAGTAGTCCCATTACCCACGCAATTATTCGGAGCGCCGCCAGTTGCAGTGGTGCCATTCGGTGCACAGCCCCCGTCAGCAACCCCACCACTTCCGCATGCAGCACCAAGGCCAGCTTGCGCAGCAAAATTAATCAGTTTTGGTTCCTTATAGTCAAGTTTTTGTGTCATAGTAAATTCCTCCTTCTTTTGATGTCCTGCAGTATACCCTTTGGGCAGCAAAAAAACAAGCTCCAAATTAAACAGAAAAAGACTGAGGGGCTTTGTCTTGAGACGCAGCGGGAAATTCTGTGCTATTATGGGCTGGTGCAAATTCTCCTTCATAACATCAAGGTCCGCTTAGAAGAAGACGGCCCCGCGGCTTATAAAAAGTTAGCAGCTGATAAACTTAGGCTGGATATTTCTGATGTCAGCCGGGTAACGGTGTTTAAAAAGTCGCTAGATGCCCGCGACAAAAGGCAGTTTTTTTATAATTTGTCTTTGGCGGTCAAGGTCCCATCAAAATATCGGCCCAGCAAAAAGTTTCCCCGCCTCAAAGAAGCCCCTCCCAAAAAAGAGCCAAAAAACATCTTGCCAGATAGGCCGATTATTGTCGGCTTTGGTCCGGCTGGGATGTTTGCTGCCCTAACTTTTTTGGCCTATGGCATAAAGCCGGTTGTTTTTGAGCGGGGGAAAAAAGTTGAAGAGCGGCTGCTGGATATTCGCAAATTTGAGCAGGAACGGACGCTGGACCCGGAATCAAATGTCCAATTTGGCGAAGGCGGAGCTGGAACATACTCTGATGGCAAGCTGACGACTAGGATTAAGGAGACCGGCTATGTCGCCAATGTTTTGGAGACCTTTATTCAGCATGGAGCGCCGGCCGAAATTGCTTATTTAAACAAGCCGCATTTGGGCACCGATCAACTCCGTGCCATTGTCAAAAACATCAGAGAGCATATTGTGAAATCGGGCGGAGAGATTAATTTTCAGTCGAAAGTGACGGATTTTATTGTTGAAGGAGATACGCTGAAAGGTGTCATCGTAGACGGTCAAAAGCATTTCTCCGCCACAGTGATCCTGGCGATCGGGCATTCGGCCCGGGATACTTTTCAATTACTAAAGGCTAAGGGGGTGGGGCTCGAGCAAAAGCCCTTTGCGGTTGGGGCGAGAATTGAGCATCCGGCCGAGCTGATCAACTTGATGCAGTACGGCGAAAAGTATCAAAATCATTCCAAGCTTGGCCCGGCAGAATACGCGCTGGCAGCTGGTGGGGTCTATTCTTTTTGCATGTGTCCGGGCGGCGAGGTGGTTAACGCTTCGTCAGAGAGCGGCAAATTGGCCTTAAATGGCATGAGTAATTCAAAGCGGGATGGCCGGTTCTCTAATGCCGCTATTGTGGCGGCGGTTAGCACAGAAGATTTCGGCTCCGGTGATCCTCTGGCCGGGATAGAGTTTCAGCGGCAGATGGAGGCTAAGGCCTACCATGATGGTTGGGGGGCGCCGGCCCAGAATTTATTAGATTTTCTTAGCGCAACTAAGTCGTCAACAATTATGCCCGGCTCATATAAAATGGGAATGGTTTCCGCTGAACTTAATAAAATATTGCCGGAATTTATTTCCAGTAAACTTGCTGCTGCCTTTAAGCAATGGGGAGAGCGCTTTCCTCTCTTTATCTCTGCTCGGGCAGTGTTGCTTTTGCCTGAGACCAGGACGTCCTCGCCGGTCAGAATATTACGGCAGCAAAACAGGCAATCGATCAGCTTTGCTAATCTTTATCCGGTGGGTGAGGGGGCAGGCTATGCTGGCGGGATCACCAGCTCGGCAGTAGATGCAATTAAGACAGTTGAGTCTATCCTCGGGATTTCTTAAAAAAATAAATCCTTGCACTTTCAAGGGTTAGCCGATCCCAGGTTCGGTTATTCCTTTGGAAAATCTATCACGTACCGATCTACAGGAATAACTTTACGTAGGATTTCCGGTTTTTTCTCTGGAGTCCAACTCCATGTTCCGCCATCCAAATTCACTTCATCGCCAGTCAGACCCAACAACTCAAATGATTTAAAAACAAACGGGAGACCCTGAGATCTTACCGGGTCTGGACCATTACAAATATGCATATGCAAATGAGGTGCATCGGAGTTTCCGGTATTACCAAGCAGTCCAAGCACCTGACCGCGCTTAACCGTGTCACCAGGTTTTACGCGAACACTCCCGGGCTGAAGATGAGCATAAAAGGCATAATTGCCATTGCCAATATCTACCACAACATAATTTCCTTCAAGTTTTTCAATGGTTGTTGCCTTAGGACGCACGGTAGCCACGTTTTCCGGGATATCATCTTGTGTCGAGGTTACTATGCCATCCGCCACGGAAATTATTTCTTCGCCAAAACAAAAATAGCTCTGATTTTTTGTGGGATCTCCCTCGCTCAACCTATCCTTATCATCAATAACCATGTAATCAACCGCAAAACGTTGGGCAACGTAAAACTTTCCGTCTAAGGGCAATGCCGCTCTGCGATGATAGCTGTCCGGGGCTGGCGCACCCGACGTCACCCATTTTTTATTCCCAAGCGGAGGAGCGATCACTACCGGATCGACATTGCGTACATTTACTTTGCAAACCTTGATCAACTCATTATCGGAAAAGGTTGCGCGATTGATAAGGGATTTTGGTGGCGGCTGACTGGGGTCTATCTCAATCCATACAAAAACAAGTGCCCCCATGCCTTTTTTCAAGAAGGTATCTTCGTCCTTATCCATCCTACGGATAAGCTTGATAGCTTTAAAGACATCTTTTACATTTCGGATGTCTTTTGTTATTAAAATGCCATTCCCTAGAAGGTCTTTTCCTTCGTAGGCAGCAAGGATTTTATCGGGATACTCAGCATCCACTACTTCTATCTTCTGAAGCTTTAAGCCATTTTCGTTTTGCTCATTTATCAGATATATTTCGTAAGCCAACAATGTTTTATCTTTGGAATGGACCGGCGTGGGTGGCTCAAGAACAGAAATGCTTACCTGGCCTTGCGGGTTTGCTGCCCAGCCCGATAAAATGATAATAACAAAAAAGATGCCCCACAACCAAAAATCTTTCAGCTTAAATTTCATATCAATCACCCCTTAAACAAATTCTACGCCAATGAAAAAAACAAAGCAACTCTTTGTCATAGCTGCGTGTTGTGTTTGGTAAATAAGGGGGGGGGTTGGACGATAAATTTTTAGATAGTAGTGAGTAGTGAGTAG
>JABMSE010000025.1 GCA_013204645.1 Candidatus Saganbacteria bacterium
GACTGTATCACCCACCTTCATCGGCCCCACCCCCGGCGGCGTCCCGGTTAAAATTACATCTTCTGCCTCCAAAGTCATCACTTGTGAGATAAAAGAAACCAGATAATCAACTGAAAAAATCATGCTTTTCGTGTTTGAAGATTGTTTAACCTCACCATTAAGCAATAATTTAATATCTAAGTCATTTGGGTGAATCCCTGAAACAATCTCTGGGCCAATCGGACAAAACGTATCAAAAGATTTAGCCCGCGTCCATTGACCATCCAATCTTTGCAAGTCCCTGGCGGTAACATCATTGGCGCAAGTAAATCCTAAAACATGTTTAAGGGCTTCTTCTTGACGCACATCTTTGATTCTATCTTTAATCACAACTGCCAGCTCTGCCTCATAATGCAATTCTTGGGTTTGGGCAGGATAAACAATGGGATTATTATTAAAAATCAAAGCTGAGACAGGTTTCATAAAAAGAATGGGATATTCTGGAATCGGCATGCTTAATTCTTTAGCATGATCCCTATAATTCAATCCCACACAAATAATTTTAGACGGTTTTAGCTTTTTCATTTTTGGCATTTGGGGCAAAAATAAGTTCCTCGCCCCCCCACGACAATTTTCTTAATTTTCGTCTTACACTTAACACAAGGCTCACCAGCCCTTCGATAAACTTTTAATCTAAGCTGGAAGCTACCCTTTTTACCTTCCGCATCTACATACCAACTATCAGATGTCCCGCGATATTTAATTGCTTCAGCTAGGACGTCCTCGATAGCTTTGTGGAGTTTTTCAACTTCCTTGTCATTTAAGCTTTTTGCTTGGCGGCGCGGATCAATCCCCGCTCTAAATAAAGCCTCATTGGCATAAATATTGCCTACCCCGGAAAGCAGTTTTTGATCAAGCAGCAGGACTTTTATTGGCGTGCTTCTTTTAGCCAAAATCTTTTTAAAAAAGCTCAAGGAAAAGCTCTTGGTTAAGGGTTCCGGACCCAAATCTAGTTTTGGCTCGGAATTAAAAAAGCGGATTTTGCCAAAAAGCCTGGCGTCAGAAAAATACAGGCTCTTTGTGCCCGAAAGGTGAAAAACAACCTTAACATAAGGATCAGGGGCAAAAAGCAATCTTCCGGTCATTCCAAGGTGGATAACCAAATAGTTTAAAGAGGCAAGTTTGAAGAGTAAATATTTGGCTTTGCGCTCAAGGCCAACAATCTTTTGGCCAACTAATTTCTTTTTAAACTGCTCCGCGGAAATCCCCTTGATATTGCGCGGATCTTTGATCTCAACGGATTTAATTGTCTGCCCCAAAACAAAGGGTAAAACTTCACGCTTAATTGTTTCTACTTCGGGTAATTCAGGCATAATTAAACTTTCTCCAAAAGGGCATATTTATAAATATCGCCTGCAGCAAATTCTTTTGCGCAAAAACCAGCCAGGCCAACTTCTTCTTTTAATTCGTCCTCAGAAAAAACATGTAAAATAGAAATGTAACGCACATAATCGCCATCTTCATAGCTCGGTTTTAGAATCTTTAAAGCTGTTTTAAGAAACCGATTTTTAATTCTTATCTCGGGATCCCTTCCTCTACAAATAACAACAATTTTTCCTTTATCTGTTAAGTGGTTTCTTAAAACGCGCAAAATTTGCTGCCTTTTCTTTTTTGGATAGATAAGGGTGTAAATCGTAAAAGCAATAAAATCAAATTTTTTGCCAGAAAAAGACGATTCCTCTACTTTTAAAATATCAAAATTTTGGCACTCAATATTAAGTCCCAGTTGCTGCGCATAATTTCTACCAATTTTCAGTAAATCTTCAATGTAATCAATGCCTAAGACTTTCCAGCCTTTCTTAGTTAGATATACACATTCTCTTCCTGATGAACAGCCAATGACCAAAGCTTTTCCCGGGTTATTTTCAAATGAGGAATAAAGTTGTTGTTCCGGGGCACTCAGGCCAGATTCGACATATTTTCTGGTGCCAAATTTCTGCAAAGAATCAATGCCGCTGTAGGGATTGATTTTCTTTTCAAAAATAGAATCTTTAATCAGAAGTTTGTAGAACTGATCAAAATCACTGCGTACGGTCATCCCTAGACAACTTCTCTTAAAATACTCATTACCACATCTAAGAGAGCTAGAATAAGAGGACCGATCAAAATTCCCGGCAGCCCCATAAGTTGAATGCCACCTAAGATACCCAACAATATAATCAGGGGATGGATGCGAGCATTGTCGCCCATGATTTTGGGTTTTAAGAAATTATCAACGGTGGTTATAACCAAAACCCCATAGGCAAAAAGAACCAGGCCTTTCCAATAAGTGCCAGTTGCCCAACCGGCCACAAAAAGATAAACGGCAATTGGAAACCAAACTAAGCTGGCTCCAAGAATGGGAATAATTGAAATAATCGCCGTAAGAAAAGCCCAGAGCACAGCGTTGGGTACGCCTAATAGGGAATAAGCGCCCCAGGCCAAAAAACCATGGAGAATCCCCACCACAATTTGCCCCAACACGATCCCGCGGCTCAAGCTATCAAAGCGCTCAAATATCTGCTGATATCTGCCCTCTGGCAAGGGAAAGAAATCCTGAAAAAAACCATAAATTTGCGGGGCGCCTTTTAAAAAGAAATAGATAGAAAAAATGGTAATTAAAATGCTAAGAAAAGCCCGCGGAAGGCTGATCACAATCCCCTGCACCCAGTTAATGAATTGGGTAGCCAAAGTCAAAAGCGGTTCCCTATAATTTGAAATATCTCCCATTTTATCCTGCAAAAGCGGAGGAAGACTTATTACTGAAGCAGGATGATTAAAAAATCTTTGTAAAACCACATATCCACTACGGGCTTCATTGGCAAGAAGCCCGGCAATAAAAGACATAGGGATTAATACAATTAGGAAAATAAGCACCACCGTTAATGCGGCGGCAATGCTCTCCTGCGGTAAAAATTTTGGCAAGCGTTCGGCCATATACCTATATACCGGATAAAAAAGATAAGCCAAAACCGCAGCCCCAATCAAGGCGATTAAAAAGGGCTTGATAATCAAAAATGCCAAAACCAAAACAATAATTACGGCAATAACCGTTATTACTCTGCGGTAGGTCAATAACCGTTCTTCGTGGTTGCTCATAGTATGGGTATTATACTTAAAAGGGGGGGTAGAGTGCAAACAAAAAAATAAATTCCCACACTTTCTAGGGTGGCTGGCACAGTAGACTGCAAGTGAATAACAGTTTATAATCTTACAGTCATGAAAATTTTAGCCATCGAAACTTCCTGCGATGAAGCAGCAGCTTCCGTTGTAGCCAACGGAGAGGAGATTTTATCTAATATTGTTGCCACGCAAGTGGAATTTCATAAAAAGTATGGGGGAATTGTGCCGGAAATTGCCTCGCGTAAGCATATTGAAGTTATTAACCCTATCATCGCAGAAGCCTTAGAAAAAGCAAACATTGGTTTTAAAGATTTGGATGCCGTGGCAGTAACCTACGGGCCAGGGCTGGTTGGATCCTTAATCGTTGGCCTTTGTGCTGCAAAAGCCATTGCCTATTCCCTTAGCATTCCTCTGATTGGGATAAATCATTTGGAAGCCCATATATACGCAAATTTTTTAAATTCCAAATCTCAAGTACCAAACTTTCCATTTATATGCCTACTTGTTTCCGGTGGGCATACGATGCTTATTTTGGTCAAAGATCATGGAGAATATGAAGTGATCGGCAGAACACGCGATGATGCAGCGGGCGAAGCGTTTGATAAAGTAGCCCGCTTTTTGAAGCTGGGATATCCGGGTGGACCAATTATTGATAAGTTAGCCAAAGAAGGAAACCCTGATGCCATAAAATTCACTCGGCCGATGCTTGCCCGCCGAAGCTCGAAGAGCGGAGGTGGGCTCGAGCAAGGTTATGACTTTAGTTTTAGTGGGATAAAGACAGCGGTGATTAACTACGTTACGCGGGATGCGGGATGCACGACGAAAGATATTGTGGCTTCTTTCCAACAAGCAGTCGTCGATGTACTGGTTACAAAAGCTATACGGGCGGCAAAGGAATATAAATGTAAGACGATAGCATTAGGCGGAGGAGTGGCGGCTAATTCAAGGTTAAGAGAAGAGCTAAAAGAACGAGGACAAAAACAAGGACAAGAAGTAGTAATCCCACCCCACTCTCTCTGTACTGACAATGCCGCTATGGTTGGCTGCGCTGCGTACTATAAACTAAGAAACAACCAAACCTCAAATTTTGATTTACAAGCTGTTGCTAGTTTAAAATTGTGAATTAGGTGAAATTTTTTCAAACTACAGCCGATAACAAAGCATAATGGAACCTGCCCCGATCGGATCGGGGCGGTTCCATAAAAAATCAACAGAATTAATTCTGTTGATTTTAAAACATGAACCGAGATTTCAATCTCGGGTATTCTGTGTTCCCCTGGAGGTTCTTGTATGATCGGAATACTTGCATTTGGAGTAGGGCTTGTTGCCTTAGGCATCTTTTGCGGCTGTCCTACCATTAATAATACACCTGATGATGACACCACCATTGGTGGCGATGATGACACCTACCTTGACGATGACGACAATGACACATCAGTTGCCGATGACGACGACAACACAACTGTAGCTGACGATGATTCAAGTGGAGATGATGATACAACAGGAGGCCCTCCTTTCTGGCTTAAAATCCACGCAATTGACGTTGGCCACGGCGATGCCCTCTTAATCCAAAACGGCAGCACAAATATGTTGATTGATTGTGGGGATAATAGCGATGGAGAAGATGTTGTAACCTATCTCCAAGCACAAGGGGTTACTGAATTAGAATACATATTGGTTTCCCATGGACACTCTGACCATATTGGCGGCTGCGATACGGTTTTACAATCTGGCATCACAGCTAATGCCTTTTGGCACAATGGCGTAAACTATGGCACGGCCACTTATAACGACGCCATGAACCAGGTCCCAGATAACATAGAGCATGTTGCTCAAGTAGGAGAGACTCGCGTCCTGGAGGACGCAAGTTTTATGGTGCTTCACAGTGATGCCGAATATCCGCATGATGATGAAAACAACAACTCAGTTGTTATCCAACTAACTTTTGGGGATCTTTCCTTTCTTTTTACTGGGGATTGTGAAAATCTTTGTGGAGACGAAACTATTGCTAATGCAAACTCCTTAAGTCAAAGCTTGGCCAGTTCCTATTTTAAGGTCCCTCATCATGGCTCAAATGATTCATCCTCTGCGACTTTGTTAAACGCAGTCTGGCCAGCAGGCATCACTCAAAGGGAGGCAGTTATATCTTGTAGTACCCAATACAATTTCCCTGACCCGGAAGTAGTCGCTAGGTTACAAAACGACTATGGCGCAACCGTCCACATCACCCACGACCATGGAAATATTGTAGCTTATTCCGATGATGGAAGCAGTTATACTATCACTTACCACTAAAAGGTGACAGACACGTGGATATTCAGTTTCCCAGAAAAAGCTCTAGAATTTATTGTTTTTTCGCAGCGAGGACTGTTTGAGCCCGAGCGAGGAACAAAGTGAAGAGCGAAGGGCGAGTTCCGCAGCGAGAAGAAAACAATAAATTCTGGAGCTTACTCCTTTACAAGAAACTAAACACTTACATAGGTGGACACTTGTGTAGGTTACCTTTTTATCTTATAATCATCTATTATGACCGTCAGCAAAAAAGATGTTGAACACGCTGCAAAATTAGCTCGCTTAGGCCTAACCGAACAAGAAAAAGAACTTTTTACAAAACAGCTCTCTCAAATTTTAGAATTTGCTGATAGCCTAAACAAGCTCGATACCAAAAATGTTGCTCCGACCTCCCATGCTATCCCCATGAAAAATGTACTGCGAGAAGACAAAACCAAGCCTTTCACGGATACTGACGCTATTTTAGCCAATGCTCCCGAGGAAGAAGAACACATGTTTAAGGTACCGAAAATACTAGAATAATGCACACCAAAACTGCGCACGAGTTACATAGTCTTCTCACAAACAAGGAAATCAGCTCGCTTGAGCTGATCGAAGCTGTCCTCGCACAAATCGACAAAAGCGAAGGGGAAATTCAAGCTTATGTAACGGTCACCAAAGAAAAAGCTATTAAGCAGGCCAAGGCAGCTGATGAAAGGATCAAAGCCGGCAAATCGCTTAGCTTGCTAGATGGCATTCCCATTGCCGTAAAAGATAATATGTGTACCAAAGGAGTGCTTACTACCTGTGCTTCTAAAATCTTAGCGAATTATATTCCCCCCTATGATGCAACAGTTGTCACTAAAATTAAAGAATCTGGGGCCGTCATGGTTGGTAAAGCCAACATGGACGAGTTTGCTATGGGATCATCCACTGAAAATTCTGGAATTCACTTAACCCACAATCCCTGGGATACAAAAAGAGTTCCTGGGGGATCTTCGGGTGGATCAGCCGCAGCTGTAGCTTCCAATGAAGCAATTTTGGCCACCGGATCAGATACCGGCGGATCAATTAGGCAACCCGCTTCTTTTTGTGGCGTAGTTGGCATGAAACCAACTTATGGAAGAATTTCACGCTATGGCTTGGTTGCGTTTGCTTCTTCTCTTGATCAGATTGGACCACTTACTAAAGATGTAACCGATGCTGCAATCTTGCTAAACATTTTATCTGGCTATGACGCAAAAGATTCGACCTCAGTTAATACGCCGGTGCCGGATTATCGCAAAGCTTTAGTTGATGATGTTGCCAAGATGAAAATTGGCTATATCAAGGAACTCCTGGGCAAAGGTGTGGATAAGGATGTTAAAGATTCAATCAAGCAAGCCATGAAAAAGTTTGAGGAATTAGGAGCAGAACTAATTGAGATTTCAATGCCAACCTTTGAATACGCAGTTGCCACCTATTATCTAATCGCCCCAGCTGAAGCTAGCTCAAACCTGGCTAGGTATGATGGGGTAAAATATGGACACCGAAGTAAAGAGGCTAAAGATCTAATTACAATGTATTCAAACACCCGCGAAGAAGGCTTTGGCGATGAAGTAAAAAGAAGAATCATGATTGGCACTTATGCCCTATCAGCTGGATATTACGACGCCTACTATCTCAAGGCGCTAAAAGTTAGAACCTTAATCAAACAGGACTTTGAAAAGGCCTTTGCCAAATGCGATGTTTTAATCTCGCCCACCTGCCCCACCCCAGCTTTTAAAATCGGCGAAAAAACCGCCGATCCTCTTTCCATGTATTTATCCGATATTGCAACCATTCCGCTTAACCTGGCCGGCCTTCCTGGAATATCCATTCCTTGCGGATTTAGTCAGAATCTCCCCATCGGCCTCCAAATCACAGGCAAAGCCTTTGACGAGGAAACCATCCTGCGTACAGCCTTTGCTTTTGAGCAAAATACAGAGTGGCATAAGCGTAGGCCGTGACCCATTGGTGCCCGGCACGGATGCCAGGCACCGGCTTTAGTTATGCCTTAATTAATCTGCGTGACAACTTGAGTGCTAAAATCAAACATTTTCATCGTTACGCTAGGATAATTGCACCAAACAATCCATTTCCCCAAAATAGCCGGATGCCAACAATCCGTTTCTAAGGGAATTGGGTCAAACTGTACCCCATTAACATTTTGATAAACAAGATTTCCTCCATTACTAGCATTGCTCCACACAATTCTAGGGGTACCTTGCTGGGTCACACAAATACTAGGCATGCACTCATTATCAGCAGTATTTGTTAATCGTGTTAACGTTCCTGAACTTATCTCATACAGGAAAACCTCGTAAGACATTGTGTCGGGCATCTCTTCTATCCAAACCACATAATCTCCGAACACCGCCGGTGAATGCTCCAATACGTTCAATCCCATAGCTAATGGAGTAGGATTAATCGAGTTATTTATGATCGTCTGGGCATTGGTAGCCAAATCATGCAGATAAAGTTCTTCGTCACAAAACCAAACGACATAATTACCATGAATTCTTATGTTAGTCAAAGCTTGTGACCTAGGACAAGAAAAAATCGCCGTCCTGTTATTGGTATTTATCTTATGCACATAAATATCTTTTGTGACACCGTTAGCACATTCAGAATAAACAACTTTACTTCTAAAAATATCTGCCTCGTATTGAATAGCAGGGTATGCTCCAGTAAGGAGTGTTTCCGTCCTCGTTTCAAGATCAAACAAATAGATATCGGAGCTCCCACCATTCATACGACTATAAACTATGCGCTTTCCACCTAAACGCGGTTGGCTATAAAACATATCCAAAAAACCACTTATCACATCATACTGTCCAGTACTTATGTTATAGACATAAAGATCAGGGTTAAGAGCACTGGTCCCAAAAACAAAATCCCTTGAGATTTGCACATCCGTTGTATACATAGCAAATCCCTCAACCGATAGCCCCACCACCAAAACCAACGCTATCAATAACCCGGCAATAAATTTACTCTTCATCTCATTTTCCTCCTTTTCCCTAAGTCGATTTTGAAACCAATGCCAAAAACCTATTTTTCCCCATCGCATCGCCTCCTTTTTCTAACATTTTAGTTCACCACTGCCATCTCATCGCTGCCTGGCACAAGGTGTGCCTGGCAGCGGTTTTGCTAAACCATTAATCGTGAATCAATCTCGTTTCGGTCTGGATACCTACAATAGGCCTACAACTGCGCCAGAAGCTGGCCCTGCTAAACTATTAATTGTACATTAAGAGCGTTGAAGTTTGAGTGCTTATATCATACAAATAAACCTCGAAACCATTCATATTACATTGCTCAAACACAATTTTGTCCCTAAAAACATCAGGCGCATTTGCAGGAGCTAGACCCGATGCTTCAACTTCTGGTGAATTGCCTACTCTGTAATATACTGAGGCAGTAGGTGTTCCCCACTCAGTCAAACCACTGCCGACCCATACTCCAACTCGCCTTCCATTACTCAATCTAGAAACGGCAGGGCTCAAATAATTATCACCATTGTTGACGCACGGCTGGGAAAGAAGGTTGGTACCTCCCGGAACGATACGATGTATGTACACTTGATAAATTCCGTTGCATTGATTAGTCTCTACGTCGCATACTATAAATGGCCCCCATAGATCTAAGTGTCCAGCGTTCACTCCGGGAAACTGATTATTAATACCTGTAAAAGTATTTGCTAATCGATCAAAAACAATTATCGCACCATTGGCTTCCTGCCAAACAAGATAATGGTTACTTAATGCTATATCCGTTACTCTCATAGAGGAAGAACACACAAGTTGCATGCTCCCGGAGTTTAAATCATATAAAAATATATCGACAGGAGCATACATATCAAAAAGATCATAGGTTGCAAACACAGCCTCGTCCCCGAAAACATCAGCAGAACAATATCTTGTCCCATTAATCGGTGAAATGCAAGTTTTAATCCCCTGTGAAATATTATAAGCGTAAACATGGACTTGGCCCACAGCCATTGGATTTTCATTCCAAACAACCCAATCAGCACTTATTCCGACATCACTCGAACCAATATCTACAGCTCCATCATTAGATATATTTATTTGACCTCCCGGATTATTAACATTACACAAAAATAAATCAAAATAGCCTTTAGCCACAACATAATCACCCCAAATTTTCGGACTCATATAATCTGCAGCAAGCCCCTGGGTGCACATAAAAGCCACCAAAACCAACGCTATCAATAATCCGGCAATAAATTTGCTCTTCATCTCATTTCCTCCTTTTTCACCTTAAGTCGTTTGTGAAACCAAAGCCGAAACCGGAGCGCTACTTCTTCTCCATCGCATCGCCTCCTTTTTCTGACTAATTTAAGATCGCCATCTGGCCAGAGCCTAGAACACCATAACGTGAGGTAACAAAATAAATATAAGCGCCATTTGCAACTTTTCCGCCAAAATCATTGCTACCATCCCAGGTGACCTCATTTATACCTTCGCTACCCCCAGGAGTACCAGCCAAATAAAAATTACTGCGAACCGGGCGCCCCGCAATATTGTAAATCTTTATCGTTATGGGAGCTGCTTCTGAGAGTGTATAGCGCATAGTGGTAGATTGACCATCTGATGGGCTAAAGGGATTTGGATAATTAATTGGGGTATTTGAAAGAGAAACCGTCTGAGAACCACTAACCGTAGCCGTCATCACACTAAATACATTGTTTTGCAAAGGGATTTCACTTTCTTCCCAATCATCTTGATCTACCTGTGAGGTAACGAAATTCTGTGGGGGACTGCAAGAAACTCCTCTTTCTTTGATTAAACCTTGTTGTAATCCATTTGGATTAGCACTTAAAAACCCAATTAAACATATTACAACTAATACACTTCCCATATTTACGCCAATCTCCGTTGGTCTTATTTTTGGACACAAAAAAAGCCTGAATGAGTGTCAATCTATAAAAAGACTAATACCCAGTCAGGCTCTGGATGAAAAAGAGGCATCACCTGCCTCCACATATATTATCGCAACAACTTAGGCAAAACTTGCATCCGTTTTGAATAATCAATAACCAAGATACAAGATACAAATAAACATCAAATTTCAATAACCAAATAATTATATTCTTACCAGTTTGATTATTGGATTATGGTTATTGGACATTATTTGGTCATTGCATCTTGGTTATTGGTTATTCATGGGGTGCCAGGCACTGGTACGGACACCACGAATTCACTGTTGCATATTCCTCTCCAGATGCCTATAATATGTCTATCTTGAGCAAAATAAAAAAACATATCTTTGCTCACAGTCTAGGCTTTGTTTTATCAAGTCTAATAGCCCTTCTTGTCTTCAATCCACTTTCGGCAGGTGCCCAAGACACAAATTCAGTAACTTATGGGGGTAAAACCTATGGATCAGAGCATTTTTTTGCTATAACCGGTGAGGTTTATGGTGAGGCAGCGCCTGGGGTTGAGGCCGTCTACGTCAATGGTCAAAAGATCCCCGTGAACGAGAACTTCTATTTCAGTGCCCGGGTATCGCTGCCGCAAGGTCAGAAATATCTAAGCATTGAAACGGAATACCAGGGCTTACGCTACATAAAAAAATATCTGGTGATTAGAAACCCTGAGGCCCAGAAATCATTCAAAATCCAAATACCCAAAAAAGAATTTAAGAAAATATTGGCACAAATACCTAAAAGCCAACCAAAAGCCAAACCTAAAACTAAACCAAAAAAGAAAACAATTGCAAAACAAGCTCCCCCTAAACAAAAACAAATGTCTGATTGGATAGCTGAAACATTTTCAAAGATAAGAGGTCAAAAAGAAGAGGTGGGCCTAGTAGGGGGAGAAGGACCCTATATCATTAAAAAAGAAAATGTCTTAATCCTGGATAAAGATAGCCAAAAAATATTTGAAGGTGAGATCCAAAAGTTCTTAAAATCACATGTTTCAAAAGAAGAAACCAAGAAGATCGTGGGAAAAGAAGCCAAGAAGGTCGTGGAAAAGGAAGCTCCCAAAATTATCAAATCTGAAGTGCAGGAGTTTATTAAAAACAAAGTTTCGGCCGGAGAAATATTCAAAACAATGCAAAGGGATGCCCCTCTAATACTCGAAAGGGAGATAAAGAAAATCATTGCCCGGGATGTACCAACTGGAGAAGGCATCAATATTGTCTCCCGGGAAATCGAGAAGGTAGTAAAAAAAGAAACCGAGAGAATCCTTCACAAAGAAGCCAGCCAAGCAGTTAATGAAAAGCTTAAAAGCCCAGCCGTACAAAAACTTATCCAACAAAAAATAGCCACCCTCATAAATAAAAGGGCTAACCTGGTTATCAACAAAACAGCTCTATGGAAAACTGCCAAAGAAGAAGCCGTAAAAAAAGTCACGGCCATGATTGATAAGGCTGCCGTTCAGGAAATAGCTCATCAAACGGTTATAAGGGAAGCACAAAGGGTCAGCGACAAAAACACCCTGCGCCAGATTGCGCGAAATACGATTATCAAAGAAACCGTAAAGATAATGGATCAAGAACCCATCGAAGAAATCGTAAAAGTTGAAACCCGAAAAGTAGTTATGCGGCAAATACCAGCCATTATTGAAGCCGAAGCCCAAAAAATATTAATAGAACAACAAAGGGAAACCGAGCAAAAAAGAAAAGAGCAAATCGAGGCTTTCAAGACGAAAAAGCTTGTTCCACCCAATCTTCCCTCAACCTTTGGGGAAAAATGGAGCGACTATAATTTAATCACTGAAATTGAGCCGGGAAAAATATTCATGGTAGCTGAAATAGACGGCAAATATGCGGGATATATATATAATGCACAAAACAATATGTGGTTTTCTCTGCACGAGCTAAATTATGAAGAGCTAAGAGACCTTCTTTCTCAAAACATTGTCCCTTCTATAGAAGTTACCATTGAGATTGAAAAGAAAGAAAGCAAAAAGTAATCAAATGCAAGAAACCATCATTGGACTCGAAACTCACGCCCAGCTTCAAACCGAAAGCAAAATGTTTTGCGGCTGCTCAACCCAATTTGGAGCTAAACCTAACACCAACATTTGCCCGGTCTGCACTGGCCAGCCGGGAGTTCTGCCCGTCACTAACAAAAAATCAATTGAACTAGCCATCAAAACTGCTATTGCGCTTAATTGCAAAATCGAGACACAATCAGTATTTGCACGCAAAAATTATTTTTATCCAGATTTGCCCAAGGATTATCAAATTTCCCAATATGAACTGCCTCTGGCAACCAATGGGCATTTAGAAATTGAAGTTGATGGACAAATTAGGAAAATAGGGATTACCCGGGTACATTTAGAAGAAGATGCTGGAAAACTAGTCCACAAAGGTGCTGAACGCATTATGGGCTCACAAGAATCCTTGGTTGATTACAATCGCACGGGAACGCCTTTAATGGAAATAGTGTCTGAACCCGATATTCGCTCCCCAAAAGAAGCAGCTATTTTTATGCAAAGTCTGGCTAATCTTCTCCAATACATTGGGGTTTGTGATGCGAAAATGGAAGAAGGGTCGCTACGCTGTGATGCTAATCTCTCAATTAGACCAATCGGCCAAAAGGAACTTGGAACAAAAACCGAAATTAAAAATATGAACTCATTTAAAGCAGTTGAAAAAGCCTTAGCTGCCGAAGAAAAGCGTCACAATGAAACGGTTGCGGAAGGCGGCAAAATCATTCAAGAGACCCGATTCTATGATGATACCACCAACACCACCTCCGGTATGCGCAGCAAGGAACATGCGCACGATTATCGCTATTTCCCTGAACCGGACC
>JABMSE010000026.1 GCA_013204645.1 Candidatus Saganbacteria bacterium
CATTAGATCTGTAATATGTCCGCCGTTGGGAACAATCCCAGCTATTTTAGATAATATCTCATCCAATATTTTAGTTTTAGTACCTAAATATCTAAATCCCATGGGAATGTGTGTGCTTAATTATTAAAAATATCATTAATTCCAATATTCTTGAGCGCTTTTATGGGTAATAATTGTTCAGCTTCATCAAGCGCTTTATAAATGAATCGATAATTATTTTTTGATAGGCAATATAGTTGAGAGATTATATTCTCAACTTTTGCATCTATATCATTGGGGAGGCCTTTATTTGTTTTTAGATAAGGACTCACTAAATTAACTAGTTTATTAATCTTATATGAGGTAGATGTATCTTGCTTGGTTAGATTGGGTAGTGGGAGATCGAGTATTTGCTTTTGGGTAAGATAAGGATGAGAGCGCCATTCGGTTTCGCCAAATTTCTTTGCAAGATAATAAAATATCGCACGGGAGTTTATGATTGATAAAAAGAGTTCCTGCGGAAAAGTGTGTTCTATGGAAGATCTTGGTTTTAGAATATATACAACCTGATTTGTTAATGCCCCTGAAAAATCTATAGATGCTGAAATCCCGAGGCCAGTCTTTCTTATGAGAATTTTGGGGTCCTTATATAGGGACATCTCTTTATAGTTGATCCCATTTTTATTTGTTGCGATCCAAAGTTGAGAAGCAATATTATATCTTTTTATGTGCTCCCCGACCAGAAGAGGTTTATATCCTTTTTGTTGTTTTGAGCTAATTATGGCTACAGCCAACGAATCCTTTGGGGAAATTGCCGAGCCACAATGGGGGCATGTCGTTCGGGATGTTTTAGGGAAAGGCATCCACAGATTACATGAAGTGCATTTTAATGTCTTGCCTGATTTTGATAATTCGATGCCTCTGGAAGAAGACACAAAATTAGATAAGGTGTTTTGGCTGCTACGAACAATTTTTATTGTGCTTGTCTCATTGTCTTTGATGTCAATGTCAAACAGAAAATCTTTGTTTTTAACAAAGCGAGATTGCCTAACCTTGTGTGTTAGTAATTTATCAGCTTCTTGAAAAGAAGCTTCATTGTTAAGGATCCTCCTCCTCAGATCCGGGGTTAGCCGGAAACATTCCACTGAATTTGCGGGCTTAATGACTTTGTTCTTGCAAACTATAACGGCACATGCTCTGTTTATACCATTAAATATTTTTTCTCCAAAACGGCCAATATATTTTATCTCAGTTTTGCTAAGAAGCATTTTTCGCAAATCAGTTCTTCCCGCATTAAAGAGTGAGTCCGGTAGGATAAAAGCAAAAAAACCACCAGGTTTTACAATTGATGTTGCTAGTTCCACAAAGAGATCGGCCGTATCAAACTGTCCCTTGTTCAAGGTGAAGAAGTTCTTTTGTTGAAATTTTTTATAAGATTCTTTGTGTGCGCCCCATGGTGGATTTGCTATTAGAATGTCGTAGCCACTGCTCGCTCTAAACTTTTTGTTTATCTTTTTCCAATCCAGGGTAGTAGATGTTTTCGTTGATGGCAAAAGAGAATTCTTGACAAGAAAATTTGGCACAGTTCCTTTGGTTTGGCTAGATGTAAGCATGGAAAGCCTTTTCTTTGTTTTGTTGATAGCCTTCCTGTCTATATCAATACCGCAAAGTATCTTATTCGGATTGAGGGCTGTGTCTCTTGTGATGCTTCGAGAATATTTGTTTAATGTCTCCCAAATAGCCGTTAATAATTCGCCTTCTCCGCATGCTGGATCAATAATTCTTAAATTTTTCAATGTATTAAAACAGCTGATATCGGCATTGTTGTCTTTCAAATAATAACTAATTACTTTCTCGGCAACAAAAATTGCTAATTGTTTTGGCGTATAAACAACCCCATTTTTCTTTGTTGAGCAATTATGATTTTTTCTTTGCATATTAAATCACCTTAATATTTTCTCTAATATTTCTTGCGATTCGGATTCTATTGGATATCTGTTTTGATAAAAGATATTCATGCTAATATAGATTGTTGCTGATAATCCCTTTAACTTCTCCTTCGATTTTAAAGTTATCGCTCGCAATAAATGGGGGAAAATCATGATTGGTTGATATTAATATTACAGTCCTTTTTTCCCTTCTAATTTTTTTTATAAGAGCTTCGCCATCATTTGTGCAGACAACTATTTTTCCATTTTCTATTCTTTTGGTTTTTTGCGCAATTACAAGATCGCCATCATTTATTTTTGGCTTCATTGAGTCGCCATTCGCCTTTACCATGAACGCCTCTGAGGCGGCGAAAGTAAGAAGCCTGCTTGAAATGGGTATTCTGTCAATAGGATTTCCGTCCAATATCGAGCCGTTAGGCCCACAATGAGCAAGCCCATATAAATTTAAAAAAGTTATCTGTTTTTCTGGAGCATTTTTGAGTATTTGATAATCCCTGGGATTGTGCGGGTTCTTTTTCAGATACCCTCTTTTTTCAAGCTGGGAAAGATGGTGTGCAACCACGCTGGGAGAGGACAGGCCTAAACGATCCTGCATTGCACGGATAGTCAACGGATCATCTATGTTTTTGGCCAGCAGGTCGATCAGCTTTTTTTGCACTGGGTGAAGCCGCTTGCTTTTCATGTCTTGCTCTAAATTTTAGAGCAGTCCGGTTGCCTTGTCAAGAACAATTTTCTAGAACAGCCTTGACTTGTTCTAGCCAGTTGTACTATGCTTGCCCTAGGCCAGAGGGAAAAGTGGTTCCCGAAGCAATCGAGACTGGTTCTGTCCCCGGTTTTGTTCCGCCGACAGGCCCCCAGAGGTTCCCTTGCTCTCCGTAAGAATCCCTTTTCTGAAATCTAATGTAAGAGGAGGTGAAAGAATGGGACGCTTAACGGATAAGTTCAGACCGACAGAAGAGAACTTGGAAGACATTCCGAATCGTTCCGGCGTTTATGTCCTTCATCGGGGTACCAAAAGTCGATATGTTGGTTCTGCTGGTGCAGGAAGACTCCAGGATAGGATAAAGCAGCAAGTCAGCAAGAAGCGGGGAGTTACCTCTGTCCAGTATAGGCCGGCTAGTAGCGAACGTGAAGCACGTAAGCTTGAACGGGACTATAGAGATCGTCTGAATCCAGATCAGAAGTGGATTTAGTTGATTCTGTGGCTCGGGAAAATCTGTAAAAAGAGGAGGTGAGATCGATGGCTTTTTCAGATGAGACTATCGGAAAGGCATGGCTGAGAGCGGGTGGCAGGTGCGAAAGGTGTGGCCGAGAGTTGGTTTTGAAAAATCGTGGTCGTGAGGGCCTCGGAGCATGGGAGGCTCATCATAAAGATGACAATGAAAACAATGACCCCTTGATCAACTGCCAAATTCTTTGCTGGCCTTGTCATAGTGCGACCTTTTGAATGAAGGGACCAATGTGAAAATAGTTAGCTGAAAATGGGGCTTAGGTTCCCCTAGGCCCCATTTGATTATTAATTGTGTGATGCCGGCTCGGCTCTTGCTTTTTTCTATAAATGACGTAGAATTCGGAAAAAATCTTATGGAGAATAAATCATGAAGCTTAAAGACTGTGAATTGGATATAAAAGCGGTTATAACTGGGCCACTAATAAAGGGAGTTCCCTCAGAGTCTTGGAAAAAGTCTCGTAAGAATGGTTCAATTCCTGAAAGTTTATATAGGTTTTATCTTATAGCAAATCATTTTTCTTTTGAAAAGTGCCCAAAGTTTTTAAAAGACAATAAAAATATTCTTTTTGCTCATGTTGAGGCAGCTACAGAGCTTATCAGAGATTCATTTTCTGAATACGAAGAAATTATCGGTTATTTAAAAGAGTGTGATTCTAAGTGTTATAACCCTATAAAGCATAGAGAAAAACCGAAAACGCAAGATCAAATAAATGCAGAGAAAAATTTTAGAAGGGATTTCCAACAATTAGTAATTAGCATGTATTCAATTTTAGATTCTATGGCTGAAACAATTGCTTCAATATTATCATGGGGTAAGGTCGGCGAAGTCCATTTTTCGCAGCTGGTATCAGAGAGCAATGAAAAGCTTAACGTTTCTACGGGGATAATTAATTTAAACGACTCTTCCATTGAAAAGATAAAGACGATTATTAGAGAGGAAATTCTCGAAGTTTCTGGGAGCAGTAAGGATTGGTACAGGCTATTTAAATTATATAGAAATAAACTCGCTCATTTTAAATTGTCCGGAATATTTATGTTTCCCGATAAAAATTCCGATTTCCATCGTTTCCTTCCTAGAGTTTGGCCAAATTATATTCAGCAACACGTGAAATGTAAAATTGAGGAGGATATTGGGGAAGAAGAGCGCGATTTGATTTTTAAGCTTCCAATGGAAGAAGATGTCTTTGATTTTCTTTCGGGGGCAAGAGAAAAATTGTACGATTTAACTGAGCGCATTTTTGCAGTCATTGTTGAAGCATATAAGTTGAAAAAAGATACCGAATGCAATATTGATCCGCGCATAGAAGATCAAGCGAAAAAAATGTTGACGATTTATGATTTCAAACATTTTTAAGTTTTCTGTTTTTCCGAAAAAGATTCATTCTTCCCCCACTACCTTCCCCTGTCAATGGAGTAGGGGATGTGCTTTTGAACCGAGCTTGCTTGCTCTGAGTTAATTGAAGGGTTGAGGGGTTGCTTTTTTCTATAAAGGGCTTTGTAGCCTCCAAATAGAATAAATGCTAAACTTATCCTCACAATGGAACTACAGGAATTTGAGAAATATGTCGAAGCGGCGCTTAGGGATATTCCCCCAAAGTTTAGGGATCTGTTGGAGAATATCACTATCGAGGTAGAACCAAAACAGCTTTCTTACACCAAAGACCATCACTTGATCCTGGGATTGTATAAAGGGGTTCCCTTTTCCTACCGCGGGCCTGCTTATCGAAATGTCCTCCCTGATAAAATCATCATCTATAAAAAAGCTTTTGACCGTTATCCCGAAGCAAAGCTTCCGGAAATGATTAAGAATGTACTCCAGCACGAAATTGGGCATTATTTTGGGATGACAGAAGAAGAATTGGCGAAATATAAAAAATGCTGAAAGATAAATGGGGACAGTCTCCTTTTAATGCTGGATTATGATAAAAAAAATAGTAACCTATGCATTGATAATATTAGGCCTCCTTTTGGTAATTAATCTTTTGATTGTTCCCCGCATAGAGCCCGGTATGATTTACTTTCCCACAAAGGAAATGGGGCAGGATCCGGCATCGGTGGGCTTAAAATATGAGGATGTTTTTCTGAAAACTGCGGATGGAAAAAAGATCCATGGCTGGTTCATAGAGAATAATACTTCGGATAAGGTCATTCTCCTTTTTCACGGTAATGGTGGAAATATTAGCCACCGTTTGTCTAAAATAAAATTGTTGCATTTCCTGCCAGCTAATGTGTTTATCATCGATTACCACGGTTACGGCAAAAGCGAAGGGGAACCTTGCGAGCAGAACCTTTATCTGGATGCCAAGGCGGCTTATGATTATTTGATAAAAGAAAAAAAGTATACTCCTTCCCAGGTCATTGTTATGGGGACTTCGCTAGGAGGTGGAGTTGCTACATACCTGGCAACGCAAGAAAGGGTAGGGGCACTCATTCTGGAAAGCACTTTTACTTCTATTTACGCTATGGCTCCGCGTAAATCCCCGCTTTACCGGCGTCCTATAGTGTGGGTGAGAAGTAGGTTTGACAACCTTGAAAATATTGAAAAAGTAAATGTACCCATTCTCATTATCCACTCCGAACAGGATGAAGTGATCCCTTATCAGATGTCCGTAGCCCTTTATGAAAAAGCCAATAAGCCCAAAAAACTTGTCTTGCTAGAAAAATATAAACATGGTGGTTTTATGACGACTCCGGAATATATTGAGGGCTTGCAGAAGGTTTTGCAAGGAGACTTGTAAAAGGGGACAGCTCCCTTTATTTTATGGGGGGGCTTGTGCTAAACCTGTCCGAAGGTTAGAATTGTAAGGTGAAAAAGAAAGTTTTTATTACGGGTATAAGCGGATGTGTAGGCCATTATCTTTTTGATATACTGGCCAATGATCCGGAATTTGAGTTATACCTTCTGGTTAGAAATCCTCAGAAGATGATGCGGGATCTGGCTTCTTATTCAAATGTTAATGTAATCCGTGATGAGTTAAGCAATCTTTCTAAACACTCTCGTATCATAGCCGACATGGATTGTGTTGTTCATATTGCGGCGGGGTGGGGGCAAACTGAACCAAATTATGACTATACTATCGATTTATTTAAGCTGCTTAATCCAGCGAAATGCAAAAAAGTAATTTATTTTTCAACGGCCAGTATTTTGGGGCCAAATAACGAACTTCTTCCTGAAGCGGGAAAAATTGGTACCTCCTATATTCGGGGGAAATATCTTTGTTGTCGCGAATTACCCAAATTAAAAATATATGATCGCATTGTCACCCTTTTTCCAACCTGGGTGTTGGGTGGCGATAAAGACCACCCTTATTCCCATGCTATGGAAGGCGTTTTAGGAGCAAGAAAGTGGCTTTGGCTTATCCGTTTTTTTTCCATAGATCTGCGATTTCATTTTATTCATGCTGCTGATATTGCGACCATTGTTAATTATTTATTGAGAAATGATGCTGATCAAAAAAAATACGTGCTGGGAAATGCGCTTGTATCTGCTGATCAATTCACAAAACAGCTTTGCAGCTATTTTAAAAAGAAGATGTATTTTAAGCTAAAGGTTAAACCCTCCCTGGTAGAGTCGGTGGCGTCCCTTTTTTCAAAAGGCCTCTCCGATTGGGATAAATATTGTTTAAAAAAGAAAGATTTTGACTACCATGTTGTAAATACGGCCAGTTTTGGTATACAATCTCAACTGGAAACCATTTCGGAAATATTAAAAAAGGAGAGTGGAAAATAAGATGATTGGTATAAATGTTATGAATGTTATTTTGTGTGTGCTTATTTTGGTTCTAGGTGTGGGGGCCTATCAGAAGGATAAAAATAAGGTTGCACTTTATGTTGGTATAGCCTTTGCCTTGTTTGGGATTTCTCACATTGCCTGGTTTTTTGGTCTTGAGCAAGCATGGTCGACTCTTTTTATAATCATCCGCACCCTTGGGTATTTATTGGTGGTTTTTGCCCTATTAAAAAGCGTAACCAAGGCGTAAAAAACGTGTTATGCTCTTAGCTAAAAAAAGCACTGATAAGTGGGTTAATGAAAGATGAACAAAAGATTTGTCTTAAGTTTTCTGTTGGTAGTTTTATTGTCCGCGCAGGTTGCTGCTATAACCTGGACTGAAACGCTATCTCTTGCTGCCCAAAACAGCAATCAATTAAAAAGCGCAGAAAAGCAATTTGAGTCTTACGAGTGGAGCTATAAAAAAACCTATTGTGGTTTCTTTCCCCAGCTTGCCGCCAGTGCCTCGCTGACAGAAACTCGCTCTGCCACCGTATCGGCCGCTTCCAAAAGTTATGCTTACGGCTTAACCATAACCCAAAATTTGTTTGGTGGCCTTTCCGGTATTTTTGACGTCCAATCTGCCTATGCCGATTTAGAATACTATCAGGCAAATCTTGCTGACACACGAGCTAATGTTTTCTATGATGTGCGCACAAGCTTTATCGATCTTTTGATATCCCAGCAAAATGTGGTATTGCTTTCTGAAATACTTGACCAGCGCAAACAAGATACGCGGCTGCTTAAGATGCGTTATGAGAGTGGAAAAGAAGACAAAGGCAACCTTATGCAGACTGAAGCTGATCAGGCCCAAGCGGAATACTATCTTTCTTCAGCGCTACGTGAATTAAAGCTTGCCCGCTTAAAGCTTTCTTTGCTGCTTAAAACAGAAATCAATTCAGCCGAGGCAGAGATAGAAATTCCAAAAGCAGTGCAGCCGGATTATAAAGAGCTTTTGTTAGCTTCGCCGGCTTATCTCATGGATAAGGCCCAGCTTGATTCGGCCCAAATTGCCAGCCGTGCCACGGCTTCGGGATTTTTGCCTTCGGTTTCTTTGAAGGGAACCTATTCTAATAAGGGCAGCACTTGGCCGCCCCCTTCAGATAGTAATTCCTGGAGGCTAAGTGCTTCTTATGCCTTTTTTCCCGGAGGCAGCAATTTTATGGATAGCACAATTTATAAGCTAAAACTTGAGCAGGCAACCCAGGATTTCGAAGAATCAGAGGATGAGCTATACTATAATCTGGAGGATTCGTTCCAGGGCTTCATGGATGCACTTTCGGCTCTTGCAGTAGGTAATATTTATCTCTCTGCTAGTTCAGAACGCGCCACAATTGCGCGGGTAAAATATTCAAAGGGGTTGCTTAATTATGATGATTGGAAAAACACAAAAAACGATTATGTGAATGCGCGCAAAAATTTGTTGGCAGATCATAAAACAGCATTGGAAGCCCAGGCAGCCTGGCACCAAGCATATGGGGGTTGGGTTAAATGAAATATAATAATGGCAAACTACAAAGTACCAAGTACCAATTACAAACTACAAGTCTCGCTTTCCTCTTTCTCCTTTTCGCCTCCACCTTTCTCCTAGCCTCCTGTTCCCCAAAAGAAGAATCCTTAAAAACAATAATCGTTGCGCGTGGAAATATTGTCGCTCAAATATCAACAACTGGAACAGTTATGCCGCGCAATCGTCTTGAGATAAAGCCCCCTATAGCTGGCCGGGTCGATAAGGTTTTGGTCGATGAGGGACAATGGGTAAAAAAAGGTCAGGTGCTAGCCTGGATGAGCTCCTCTGAGAGAGCAGCTTTGCTTGATGCAGCTTATTCTGAGGGGGAGGAGAGCGTGGTTTACTGGGGACAAGTTTATAAGGCAGCTCCCATTATTGCACCTTTAAACGGTTTCATTATTAAGCGCGAGGTGGAAGCTGGACAATCGGTAAGTACCGATGATGCCATCCTGGTAATGGCTGACCGTTTAATTGTTAAGGCCCAGGTTGATGAGACCGATATTGGAGGAGTAAGGCTGGGACAAAAAGCTCTAATTGTTATCGATGCTTATCCAGATGAGGCGATCCCAGGAAAAGTTGGGCATATTGATTATGAGTCCGAGGTAGTTAATAACGTTACCATCTACGAAGTTAATGTTGTGCCCCAGACGATTCCCTCCTTTTTGCGTTCAGGTATGAGTGCGACGGTTAATTTTATTCTTTCCGAAAAAGAGGATGTCTTACTCTTACCACTTACGGTTGTTAAAGTGGCGAATGGCAATTCAAATGTGTTTCTAAAGGTAGCTGACACGAAAGATCCAAAGCTTATCCGCATTAATACTGGGGTGGAGGGGACGACTAGCGTTGAGGTTATTTCGGGATTAGCACATGGGGACGAGGTGCTGGTGCCGACAGCTAAAATGATGGAACAACTTCGTAACAATCATCGTCGGGGCCCTATGAATCCCTTTGAGAAAAAGAAAAAGTAATGTCGTTGATTGAGCTCAAAGGCCTATCAAAAACCTATTATATTGGCGGAAACCTTCCTGTCTATGCCTTAAAAAATATCTCCTTTAAAATTGAGCCGGGTGAATTTGTAGCTATCATGGGTTCCTCGGGTTCAGGAAAATCCACTCTTTTGGCCATCCTAGGTTTGCTAGATAAACCGGATCCGGGTGGAGAGTACTACTTACTAGATAAGGATATTTCCAAGATGAGCGATAATGTTTATGCTAGGTTGCGCAATCATTTCTTTGGTTTTGTTTTTCAGATGTTTAATCTCCTTCCCAGGCTTAGTGTAGTTGCTAATACCATGCTTCCTTTTATTTATTCCTCAGATGTTACGCCTGAAAAACGAAACGAAGCCCTTCTGATTTTAAAAAAGATAGGCTTAGGTGATCGCTTAAATCACCGGTCCAATGAATTATCTGGCGGCCAACAGCAGAGGGTTGCCCTGGCGCGGGCTTTGGCCAATCAACCTTTAGTTATTCTCGCGGATGAGCCAACCGGGAATTTAGATTCAAAATCAAGTCAGGAAATCATTGGTTTGTTAAAAAAATTGAATGAGCAGGGGCACACCATTGTTATGGTGACGCACGAACATGATATTGCACAGCAGGCTTCACGCATTGTTTCTCTTTCAGACGGGAAAATTGTAAGTGATGAAAACATAAGAAAAGAAATTAAGCGTAAAGCCCCGGAATTCCCACCTCTAAAGCGTAGAGGTGGTTTGTTTTGTTCTTTGGCTGGGCTAAAAAATTACGCCTACGAGGCCTTTTTATCTATTATAAACAATAAGCTGCGCTCGATCTTATCCATTCTGGGCGTAATGATTGGGGTAGCTGCAGTTATTACCATGCTGGCTTTGGGTTCAGGAGCCAAAAGAAATATGGAAGAGACACTTTCTTCTTTGGGAACCAACCTTTTGATGGTGCGGGCCCCACGGCGTTTACATGGAATTTCGCTGGGATCAGAAGCTCCCACACGTTTTACTTTTGTTGATCTTAAGGCCTTGGAAAGGATTGATGGGGTTGAGCGGGTGGTGCCTTATGTTTCTGGGCGTGCCCAGGCGGTTTATAAAAATAGAAATTGGAATACCAATGTCGTGGGGACCAGTGTTGGTTATCCCTATTTGCGCGATTTGCATCCAGAGATTGGAAGGTTCTTTACTCCGTCAGAAGCTTTAAGTCGTGCCAAACTTGCCGTCATTGGCCAAACTGTGGCGAAAGAGTTATTTGGCGATGAAGATCCCGTCGGCCGCCCGATTCGTATAAATCGCGTAAACTTTAAGGTGATAGGGGTTTTGCCAGAACAGGGCGCTTCAGGCTGGCGCAATATGGATGATCAAATTATCATTCCCATTAAAACTGCCATGTATCGTTTGCTGGGAAATGATTATATTGCCTATTTTGAAGTACAAGTCAAAGATATGGATTCCGTGTCTTTTGTAGAAAATGAAATAGTTGATAGCCTTCTGGCGCTTCATCATATTCCAGAATCCGAGCGGCAAAGAATTGATATTATAAATATGGCCGAGATCCAAGAAGCGGCTAATGCTTTAATCTCAACCTTGGCTTATCTTTTAGGCGCAATCGCTGCTGTAAGTCTTTTGGTTGGTGGTATTGGGATTATGAATATCATGTTGGTTATGGTAATGGAGCGCACCCATGAAATTGGACTGCGAAAGGCTTTGGGGGCACAGCGCCGCGATATTATGATCCAATTTTTAGTTGAAGCTGTATTGATTTGTGTTTTTGGTGGGGTGATAGGAATTATTTTTGGCGCAATCATTTCATCGATCTTGTCCGCCGTTGCCAATTGGACGGTTTATATATCCCTTGGTTCAGTGCTGCTGGCCTTCGTTTTTTCCGTTTTGGTGGGGATTATCTTTGGTTTGTGGCCCGCTTTCCGCGCCTCAAAACTTTTGCCGATCGTGGCATTGCGCTACGAATAGCAGGCAGAAATAGGGCAGGCTATAAGCCGGATTTTGTCGGGGACAATCATCTATCTGGGATAGATATTGCTATCTACCTCATTGCGACCTACTCGGGATTCAAACGGACGAGTCATCCATCTCCCTATTTGGTCTTGCTCCACGTGGGGTTTAGCGCACCGCTAGTTGCCTAGCTGTCCCTCGGACTGAGTCCGACGAACATTCATCCTTTGGGAATTCCTCGGGACGAAGTCGTGTGGGAGCTCTTACCTCCCAATTTCACCTATCGCCTCCTATCCTTTAGGGATAGGGTAGGCTGTGTATTTTCTGTGCCACTTTCCTTCAGATTGCTCTGACTGGACGTTATCCAGCACGCTGCTCTGTGGAGTCCGGACTTTCCTTACCTCGACTCGGCCTTCGGCCTCGCTCGGCATAATTGTCTGGCCTGCCCATTTCAAAGTTCTAATGTAATTATAGCAAAATTAACGCTTGGAGAATAGAGGAGAGCTCTTGGTAGAGTGTTCATCAATGCCGCGGTTGGCGAGTTTATCGGGTTCTTTGTTCTCTTCGCGCGGGGTGTGGTAGATTTTAAACTTTTTAAACTTTTTTGTTAGTGCTTTAGCATGATAGAAGAGGGGAATTAATCCTTCGTTTTTAACCTTGTATTCCCCATTTATTTGGCGCACCAAAAGTTCAGAATCCGAAAAAACTTCAACATGTTTTTCTTTAAGATCAATTGCTTCTTCAAGTCCCCGAATTAAGGCCATATATTCGGCAACATTGTTGGTGGCTTTGCCAATAAAATCAGCTACTTCAAGGAGGATTTCTTTGTCATTTCTAATAACTACGCCGATTCCGGCTGGGCCGGGATTTCCTCTAGCAGCTCCATCTACAAAAATCTGTATGCTCATTGATCTTTAGCCTATAATAATTTTAAGAGTTTAGCAAGCGGCATTGTATTTAGGACATTTTTGGCTTCAAGCCATCCCCGGCGCGCAGTGATCACCCCATATTTCATAAGTTTTAATTCATGGGTTGAATGGGCATCCGTTGAAATAACAATATTTACACCTAATTCTTTGGCGCGTTTGCAATAAATGTCAGTTAGATCAAGCCGGCGAGGGTGGGAGTTGACTTCCATGGCTACGTTGTGTTTCTTAGCGGTTTGCAGAACCTTTTCCATATCAACCTGGATAGGATCACGTTCACCAATTAATCTATCAGATGGATGCACCAAGATATTTACATATTTATTGGAAAGGGCAGCTGTAATCCGCTTAGTCATTTCTACTTTTGGCAATTTGAAACTTGAATGCACGGTGGCCAACACAATATCTAACTGTTTTAGGATTTCATCACAATAATCTAATTTGCCGTCGCGTAAGATATCCACTTCTGCTCCAACCAAGATTTCAATACCTTTGATTTTTTTATTGGCAGCACGAATTTCTTTTATGTGTTTTAGCATTTCTCTTTCGGTTAAACCGTGAGCGATGCGAGTAGATTGGGTGTGATCAGAAATCAAAATATATTCATAACCTAGAGCTTTAGCTGCTTCGGCCATTTGCTCAATGGTGTTTGAACCATCGGAGGCCTTAGTATGCATATGCAGATCACCGCGGATTTGTTTTAGCTCAATCAGTTTTGGGATCTTGCCAGCTTCGGCTGCCTTTAGTTCTCCGCGAGCTTCCCGAAGTTCAGGTGGAATATACTGCATGCCAAAAGCAGCGAAAATTTCCTCTTCAGTTTTGCCGGCGATCAGTTTTTTGGTTTTAGCTTGGATAAGCCCATATTCGGATAATTTCCATCCCTTTTGCATGGCAATCTTGCGCAGGTTTATATCATGAGCTTTGCAGCCGGTAAAATAATGCGCAGCCGCGCCAAAGTATTTGTCTTCTACTACGCGCAGGTCAACCTGCATATTATTTTTTAGCACCACCGACGACCGCGTTTTCCCCTTAGACAAAACATTTTGGACTATGGAAAACTCCACAAAAGCATCCATGATTTTTTGGGGCTTATGAGAAATCACTAGGATATCTAAGTCCCCGATGGTGGCACAGCCGCGGCGCAGACTTCCACAGACCAGGATTTTGCCTATTTCCGAAACTTTGGAGAATTCGTCCAAAAGATATTCAGCGTGGGCGGTTGCCTCATCTAAGAGAAAGCGGCCGTGACTTTCTTGTTTGATTTCTAGTCCACGCAAGATATTTGCAACTTTTTTGCTGCCCATTCCGGGTAGCTTGTTTAGTTTGCCGGCTTTGGCAGCTTTAGTTAGTTTTTCCGGAGAGTCAATTTTTAATTCTTTGTAAAGCATCAGTGCTGTTTTTGGGCCGAGGCCTGGTATTTCTACAAGTTGTAAGAAGTTTTTTGGGAATTCTTTTTTGAGTTTTTGCAACGCAGAAACTTTTCCTGTTTTTGTGTATTCTTGGATTTTTTCGGCAATATGGCTGCCTATGCCGGGAATTTGCTGGAGAGCGGCTAAGCCGCCCTTTTTATAGATGGTTTGGAGATTTCCTGAGAGGGCCTCAATATTTTGAGCGGCTTTTTGATAAGCCCTTATTTTAAAGGGATTGTCCTGTTTTAATTCTAGGTACTCAGCTAATTCCCAGAAGATATTGGCGAGTTCCGTGTTCACAGTGCAGCTACAATTGCTTCGCCAAACTCTTTGGCATGGGCTGGGCCGTCAGCGGTAATGGTTTTGCCGTCAACCGCAACGCCGCCGGGGTTATATTTAGCTCCCTTATCTTTTAAGATACGGGCTACTCCTACAAAGCAAGCAGCATCTTTTCCCTTTAATGTTTCCGCATTGGCTAAAATAGCTACTGCAGAACAGATGCCAGCTAAAACCTTTCCTAATCTATCACAATCTTCAGCAATCTTTAAAGCTTGAGGATCATCAAAATATGCATAGCTTCCGGGGCCGCCAATAAAGATTACGGCATCATAATCCGATATTTGTATCTGTTTAAGAAGAATATCGACCTTGACCTGGCCACCTAATTTTCCCCTGGCGATTCCCACCCGTGTTGAAGCAGTGGTCACTTCTATTCCGGCTTTTTCTAGCACTTTTTTGGGCTCAAGGTATTCTTCATCGCGAAACTCATTAAAAGCGATAATCATCACAGCTTTCTTTTTCATCTTGTCTACCTCCTTGTCCTTTACGGAATTATACATAATTCTGGTTATAAAGTGAAATTTGTTACGAATTATTGCGAAATATTGGTGGAGGAAACAAGCATGATTCCAGTGCTCGGTGGTGTAGCTTTAGTTGGAGGAGTAATTTTGTTGGGTGCCATATGTGGTGGTTGTGGCGGCTCAGAAAAAAAAGAGCTAGAAAGTCCCCCCGCTGCTGCTGCTTCCCCCCCTATAGCAAATTCTGACCAGGTTATTAAGGATGATTGTATTCAGGAAGTTGATGATTTAGCAGAAGTCAGAGCCCAGTTGAGTGATGGGCTATCACAAGAAGGTGCCAGCTCGTTTTTTGGGCTCTTGGAAACAAGCAAAACAGTTTTTTTTGATCGCGAGCTTTATGGCTATGTTGATCTTCTCGAAGGAAAGATCTATGACACAGAGGGTTCTCATGTTGCGGATTTAAAATGTGTGGGAACCCAGGCCCGCGATCATAATTCTAGCAGAGAGTATGGGCACACCCATCTTCGCTTTTTCGAGATTTCCGATTTAGCCGGGCAGAGAGTGGGGATTTTTGGGATTCAAAAGACAGCAGGATATCGATGGGAAACCTTCTTCGTTGTTGCTGACATGTATATTGGAAAGGGTGAAGCCCTCGAGCCATTCAAATTGGATATTATGTACTATTCTTCTCCTACGCTTCCGCAAGAACTTTGTATGTTTGTTAATAAAGATCTTTTATCTAGGATTTTGGAGGAACAAGTGTTTCCAACTAATTTACCTCAACCAAACTTGGACACAGTCTGTGCCGCCCCTTCTTTTTCCGAGACCTATGTTTCCCCGGATCGCTATATTGTAATTAGAAGAGACAGACCACGATCGTCGTTTGATAATAAAGCAGAGGGGCTGTGATTACCCCTCAATCTCCGCCTTAAATTCAAACAACTTCATAATATCGCGTTGGGTTAGGATGCCGTCAAGTTTTCCATCCTCAATTACCAGGAGTCGTCCAACGTGGTTTCTAGCAATTTGGGCCAGAGCATCCATGGCATCGGTTTGTTCGTTGATAACATAATCTTTCTTTAGAGGAAGCATAATATCTTTGGCCGTGGTGGTTGACCACTTATTTTTTTCAACTTCTTTTATGTCATGCAATGTTACGATTCCCCGAACTGAATCATCATCTACCACCGGGAAAGCGCCGTGACGGAACCGGAAGAAATAATCATCAACTAATTTATCCAAAGTAATATTTGAGGATACGCTAATTACATCTTTGGTAATATATTTTCCAACCTTTAGGCCATAAAGTATTTTCTTCATTACAACCTGGCGATAGCTTACATCAGCTGCTTCCAGCAGGAAAAAACCTATAAAAATAAACCATATTCCCGAAATGATCTGTCCGCTGAAAAGATTCAGTAAACCAAAGGCAATTAAGACAAAGGCAAAAGCTTTACCAATGTTGCTAGCAATGGCCGTGGCCTTTTTAATATCTTTTGAGTAATGCCAGAGAATTGCGCGCAATACCCGTCCGCCATCCAGGGGAAAACCTGGGATGAGGTTGAAAATACCAATAATCAGGTTTATCAAGAAAAGATATTCAGCGATAGAAGTTAGAGGGCCAGTTAAACCCAGTAAATGCAAGAGGCGGCTTAGGATATAAAAAATCGCACTCAAGAAAAAGCTCATGAGGGGGCCGGCAATTGCCATCTTAAATTCCACCTTAGGAGACGGAGGTTCCTTATCCATGTGAGCTACGCCGCCAAATATAAATAATGTTATACCATGGATAGGCAAATCATTTTTTTGGGCTACCAGAGAATGGGCAAGCTCGTGGGCGAGAAGAGAAGCAAAAAGCAAAAGTGCTGCAACAAGGGCCATTAACCAGTAAGTCGCGGTGCTCAATCCTGGATTGGTGTAAGGAAAAAAGCCTTGGCCTAAAGTAAAAACAATCAATCCCAGGATGATAAACCAGGTAATGTTTATCTCGATAGGGATCTTCGCGATGGTCATTAATCTAAATGAGCTTTTCATGTTTTTAAAAGTGCATCTCCAATATTGTAAATCCAAAGTATTATAGCAGAAATGATAGCAAAAGAAAAAACATAGAGAAAGAGATAGCCGTTTATTATGAGGGAGATGTAAACTAAGGAAGGCAGAACAAAATAGAAAACGAGCAAAAGTAAAATCCCCTTTTTGTTTTGGCCTTTTATGATTTGACCTAAGCCTACTATTAATACTGAACAGATTGCAGAAATAAAATGTAGTTTCATTTTCGGTGCTTTATTATAACATATTTTTTCGTTCCCCTTGACCACCCTTACCTGATTTGCTAGACTGCCTCCCATAAAGCATGAAGGTTAAGGGTGGACTATGAATTCGATAAAAGAGCGTATTGCAGCAGCCTTGGGAAACAAAAAAGCCGAGCTGGTTTTAAAAAACGGCCAGCTTATCAATGTTTTTTCTGGTCAAATTTATAAAGCAGATGTTGCTATCCAAAAAGGTGTTATCGCTGGCATTGGTAGTTATCAGGGCACCCAGGAAATCGATTTAAATGGAAGGTATCTTGTTCCCGGCTTCATTGACAGCCACCTTAATCTTGAAAGTACGATGCTTATTCCAGGTGAGTTGGCGCGTGCCGTAATTCCTCATGGGACAACCGCGGTAATTTGTGATCCCCATGCTATTGCTAATGTGCTAGGTGCAGCTGGTGTCAAATTTTTGATTGAAGCCAGCAAAACTATTCCTTTAGATATCTATTTTAATGTTCCAAGTTGTGTGCCTGATTCAGAGCTAGAAACTTCCGGTGCCAAGTTGCGTGTTGACGATGTGCGATCTCTTTTGCGAAAGGAGGGTGTTTTAAAGCTAGGAGACATGATAAATTTTCCTGGGGTCCTGGCTGCTAAAAAAGAAATCCTTGAAAAAATTGATGTAGCAAAAAGGGTGGGGGTAGAAGGTCATGCCCCTGGACTTTCGGGCAAGGACTTAAATGCTTATATTTGTGCGGGCATTGAATCAGATCATGAAAGCACCACTTTAGAGGAGGCCCGAGAGAAATTAAGGGATGGATTGCATATATTTGTTAGGGAAAGCCCTTCGGCAAAAAATTTAGAGGCGATTCTACCTTTAATTTCGCCCCTTAATTCACGTTATTTTTCGTTTTGTGCAGATAATATTTATCCCAATGCTTTGATCAAGGGGCACATCGACCGTATTCTTGAAAAAGCCATCTCTTTGGGGCTTGACCCGGTAATTGCTATACAGATGGCAACCATTAATGCCGCCCAATATTTCAATCTAATCCGCTGCGGGGCAATAGCTCCGGGATATTTTGCCGACATTAATGTCCTTTCTAATCTTGAAGATTTTGGGGTCGAAATGGTTTTTAAACGGGGCAAGATGGTTGCATCTAAAGGAAGGGTCCTTTTTGAGGTTAAGCCGAAAAAGAATAAAAAGGTGCGTGCCAGCATTAATGTAAAACCCTTTGAGGTTGAAACACTCCAAATCAAGGAAAAATCCGATTATGCCAAGGCAATTGAATTGGTCCCGGGCCAGCTTTTAACCAAATCTATTGTCGTAGCGGTTAAAAAGAAGGATGGATATGTGGTTTCTGATCCGGCTAATGATATTTTAAAGCTGGTAGTGGTTGAGCGTCACAAGGCTTCGGGTAATATGGGATACGGCTTAGTAAAAGGTTTTGGCTTGAGAAAAGGATCTCTGGCAACCTCGGTTTCCCATGATTCTCATAATATTATTTGTGTTGGGGTTGATGATGAGGATATGCTTTCGGCGATTAGGCGGGTGGTAGAGTTGGATGGGGGAACGGTGGCGGTGCGGGGTGGCTTAGTCTTAGCTGAACTTGCTCTTCCTATTGCGGGGTTAATTTCAGATGAGCCCCTTGCTGAAGTGGTTGATAAACAGGCTAAATTAGAAAATGCCGCCACTGACTTAGGCTGCCGGATAGAGAATCCATTTGCTGCGCTTTCTTTTCTTGCCCTCTCGCTTATTCCTGAATTAAGATTAACTGATAAGGGATTGCTCGACGTTTCAAAGTTTAAGATTGTGGATTTGTTTGAGTAGATTAGAGCATCTCTTTCTGACTTCCGCGCAACCGCCAGATAAAATTATTTGCAAAAAAGTGAAATTTCGTTCTCATTTTAACGATAATATAATGTGGCACTCTAGTAGGTGGTGCCAGGCACAAATATGAATGAACAATTAACAATTTCACAATGAACAATGAAGGTATCCGCCCCTCGGGTCGAGGAATGGAACTGACTCGGGATCGAGACCTTCGGCGGATATTATTATATTAATTATTCATTGTTGTTAATTGAGTAATTGTTAATTGGAAAGATAGTGTCTGACACACATAGTGACACAGCGACAAAGAGGCATAGATATGCATAACCTAAAACTAATATCCTTCAATATGGTAGACAGCCTGGAAGGCTTAGGGCTTCCAGAGCTAGATTCTTTACGACAAAGAGTTAAAGCAAATGCTCCTCAAGATAAGGAGGCATTAGCAGACGATTTAAGGAAATATGGACTTGCTATGGTAAAGCGAAAGATTATAGATGCCCTGGCACAAGGAAGAGTTAATGAGATTCTTAATGCCCTCCCAGGAACAGAAGAACCCTGGATGCCCGACATGGTGGATGTTGCTGGTGGAACCTTTAAGATGGGGGGGGCAAAACATGATGACGAGAAGCTAATAAGGGATGTGACACTTTCAGATTATAGGATAGGTAGAGATCCAGTAACCAATGCCCAATATGCTAGATTTATAGAAGAAGGTGGATATACCAATCAAGAATACTGGAGCGACGCCGGGTGGGCCGAAAAAAAGGCGGGGGGGGCCTTCAAAAGATCAGACGAAATCACCTGTCCAAAATGGTGGGAGAGCGGAAAATACAATAGTGGCCCAAAATATCCCAATCATCCGGTTGTTGGAGTAAATTGGTATGAAGCCCAGGCCTATTGTAGGTGGTTAGCTGAAAAGAAGGGAACAGATGTACGTCTTGCAA
>JABMSE010000027.1 GCA_013204645.1 Candidatus Saganbacteria bacterium
ACATTCATCTGGCAACCATAGGTTTTAATATAATACTTTTTCATGAAGGGGATTTGAGCAGATATTCCCTTTGGATTTCAAGAGAATAGCCGTCACGGACTTGGTCTTCGGCGCTAACTCGAATATATATTGAAATTTTTCCCATCAGTTACCTGCTATTTTTTAAAAATTGCATTGAACAACTTAAAAACTTCATTTAAATCGAAAGCTTCACCAATTCGTATTACAGGCATCAACTCCGTTGCTATTTGGCGTTGAAGTCCTTCCGTCTCCTTCTTGCTTAAACCAAAATTAGACTTATAACCACCCTTATAACCTTCTCCCTTAAGCTTCTTTTTGAATAGATCTAAAAAATGTTTGTCATGAAAATTAAATTTATTCTTCTCTATCCACCACAGATCGTAATAGTCACGAATCGCCTTATCCTTTCGAGTTATTGCCGCCTTTAGCTTTTCCGCAACAGCTTCTTTTAATGATAATGACAATATTTTGTTTCTAGGGACCAGATCCTTTCCAGTGAATGGATCTTTATAAAAATGTTGAATTGCATTATAGGCAGGCTTATCAATCGGCCTCTGCCTCAAAGAGACCTCAATTTTTATCCTCTCGTCTTTCCCACTAATAAAGGATGGATAAAGCACTTCAAAAACATATTGAGTTGAATTATTGTACCCTTGACCTTTTGGGTCAACACTTTTAAGCTCAAGATGAGCCAAAAAACCTGGCATGCTTTCTCTTATCGGGGAAATTGCCCTTGACCTTTGAGAACGCGAGGTCAACTCCTCATCGCTCAAATATGAAAAATCAAGATCCTCGCTTAAACGATGATAATTAAGATGTATTTTGTTTAAGAGAGTGCCCCCTTTGAAAGCGAGTTTATCGCTCAAATGATCATGCAAATTATTTAAAATATTCGTCAAATAATAATCCTTCTCCAAAATCTCCATTCTAAAATTATGTTCAGCCGCTATGCCGGGCAATATTTTTGCAAGTTGTTCTTTATCCATTTACAATAATTCTCCATCTATCATTTAATTCGCCTCTTTTTGGATGATCTTTATAAAGAGGAGAATATCCTTTCTTTCCAACCTTTATTCCTTTTAATAATTTTTTATTGACACCTAATTGCTCCAATAAATATCCAATCCGCCTACGAATAATTTGAACAGGATATCTAGATAGATATTCTATAAAAATGTTCTTATCAATTAAATTTAATTGGCTTTGTAATATTTGAAAAGCTCTTTTAACATCATAAAATTCAAACACATCAATTATTGCTCTTTCCTTTTTGGGAAAGACAACCTCCTCTTTTCCTATTTTGCGCTTTTCTAAACCATATAGTCGATTTGATAAAACTTTTTTTAGCTTATATCTGACTCCAAAGATTGTTTTTGCGAATGAATATGTATTATTTACTATATAAATCATCTGAGATACTTGATCAGTAAAACCATAGGAATTAAATACTGAAGCATATCCAATATAATAATCAGCTTTTCTAGCTAAAGCCTTGGCCACAAGATATTCATTAACAACCCATTTCCCATGAGGCGCTTTCATTGGTATAAGAATATAAATGTTTTTAATAACCTTCTTTAATCTTCTTTTTTCTAACATTTTCTTTATTAAATAATTTGCCATTTTCTTGTTTTTACAAAATGAAGTTATTTCATTGCGGGTATAGATCTCCCTCCCCTCATATTCAAGCCTTGCTAATAATTCAATTTCCTTCTCAGATAACGCTGTTATTTTCATTTCATTATTCCACCTTTATTAGGGTATTTTGTAAAACTATAAATAGTGTACTTTATAGCATATAATTTGTCAAACAAACAAACATATACATTTTAATCCTTAATTCAACCGCATATTTAGACAAAGTAAAAGACTTTCTGGCCTCTTATGACAGCGAATGAAAGAAGTTAGACGTTGCTGCGGAAAAACAAATCCTGGGGCTGCTTCTGAAAAAAATCGGGATAAAAAAATCGCCCAATGGCCTCCCTAATTCGAGAATTGCCTCTGTTTTCCGAAGGGGGCAGCTACCTTTTTACGCTAAATTCGCGCTTTTTGCTATAACAAGGCTAAAAAATGCAGAAATCCTGAAGAGAAATAATGGGCAAAAAAGCCCCAAAAGGGGACGGACCCCCTTTACTTCACTTAAGTTTTTTAGCTAATTTCTTGGCAGAACTTTTTACGCTCGATTTGGCGCTGTTTGAGTATTCATTCGCGTAGCTTAAGGCCTTTTTCTTCATTGCTTCATCTAATACATCCGCCATCCTAATAAATCCGTCGAGCACCGTTTTTGACTGATTAGGTATATTCTTAAGTGCTTTTTCTAAAACAGGAAACACTTCTCTCGCCTGCCTCGTCGACAAAGCCCCAAGGTATCCCAAGTAACAAATCGTTCTGTCCCACAAGCAAGTTCCGCTATTTTGACTAAGAAATTCCTTGGCTTTATCAAACGCTTTAACCGCAACTAAAGGATTTAGCTTTGCCGTAAGCCCAAAAGCATTGATAATCATCCATCTGGTTTGGGGTTCCGGGCTACAAAGAGATGGCAGCAGCTTTTTTAGGCTGGGTGCAACCAATTCTGGTTTTTTCTCGGCCACTTTCTCAATAATTTTAGCGGCTCCCGCTCTGACATTCTTGTTTTCGCACGAAACAAGCTGGATTGCTTCTTTAAGAATCTCATTATTTCCTTTCAAAACCTTTTCGGCTAACAATTTTCCTAAAGCTGAAGATACGGCCCCTTTATTATTTTCGAGATCTTTTAATAATGTCATTCCATCCCCCTAATTTTTGCCATCAATAACCTGCATTATAGGTCATATGATCTCCTTTTTAGGTCGTAGCTTAAATGCTCTGAATCAGCGACGTTCATTTGGCAACCATAGGTCTTAATATAATACTTATTCATTTGGCAGCTCCTAAAATAAGATAAATACCTCCCAGGATAACCAGAACGCCGCAAATCTTTTTTACAATCACTGTCCCCCGGGATCTTTCATTCCAGTTTAAATAATGCTGAACTATTTCGGTCGACGTTCCGGCCAGCACAATGACCGAACAATGGCCAACAGCGTAAGCCATGATCAAAACCAGGCCAAAGAACAGGTTCGTTGCGGACAGGTTAAAAACTACTGCCAGGATTGGCGCCAGGTAGGCGAAAGTGCATGGTCCCAGCGCCAGGCCAAAGATCAGGCCAAGGATAAAGGCGCCCAGCATTCCCTTTTTCTGATACGCCGG
>JABMSE010000028.1 GCA_013204645.1 Candidatus Saganbacteria bacterium
CGGATGGACGGCTGAGTTGTCTATTGGATAAGAGGAAGAATTTGATATTTTTTCTCGCTTGCCCTGAGCTTGCTTGCATTGAGCTTGTCGAAATGTCGAAGGGCTCGTCCGACTCGCTGCGAAAAAAAATAAATTCTTCCTCTTTCTAGGGGTTGTAATGGAGGAAATGGTGCGTGGCACAACTTAGCCTTAAGTTAGCTCAATATCATTTAGCAGAGTGCGGTAGAATTCAGCGTATTTGTCTTTGTCTTTTCCAGCTCGAAGAGCCATAGCTGCCCGGGGATGCTGGTTCAAAATTCCGGTTATGGCGTAAGGCATAATGTAGCCCCACTCAATTTTTTTACGCAAAGGCAAAAGCTCTTTTTCAATTACTTCTAAAATTGGCTCAAGGTTAAACTTGGGATTTTTAAGAAAAGACAAAAGCAGCTCAAGTGGGCAGTTGCCGGCAGCACGACCGATACCATAAATGGTTCCATCCAAATAATTAGCCCCTTTGCGAATAGCCTCAATTGTGTTGCCAAATCCTAACTGTTGATTATTGTGACAGTGGATACCAGTCTCAATCCCTTTGGGCTTAAGATGTCTTACAAACTGTTTCACCAAAAAATGAATTTGTTCGGAAAATAGCGCCCCAAAACTGTCAACTATGTAAACTGCCTTTAGAGGACACTCTGCTAGTTGCGTCAAGGCCTCATCCAAATCCGGGGTTAGCGCATTTGAGATGGCCATAATATTAACGGTGGTTTCATATCCCTTATCAGCAAAATGATTGACTAAGTCTATTGCTTTGTCTATATCCTTTATATAACAAGCCACGCGGACCATACTAACAACACTATCTTTTTTAGCAGGAACTTGACTAAGGTCAACTCGGCCAATATCAACCATAGTCGAAAGCTTAGTTTTGTTCTCAATTCCGTCTATAATCTTTCTTAGATAATCTTCTTCGCAGAATTTTGGACTGCCAAATTTAGTGGGGGAAAAAGCGTTCTTTGAAGCACGGTATCCAAGCTCCACATAATCTATGCCAGCAGCTGAAATCGCCTTAAAAACTGCACGCACAAATCTATCATCAAATTGATGATCATTTATAAGGCCGCCATCGCGAATGGTGCAATCTACTACTTTTATTTCTGGTCGAAACATAACTATTATATTATACCCTATCTAGCCGCCGCTTTCATAACTTTTTTTGCCAAAGCCACCGCCCCTACTGCATCCATACTATAGTAAGCCCCAATTCGGTCCGCATAACCCTTGGTAACAACCGCCCCTCCTACTAAAAGAGGAATATTAAGTCTGGCTTTTTTTAAAGATTCCTCCACCACCCCCATTTCAACCATGGTAGTGGTTAAAAGTGCCGAAAGCGCAATAACATTGGGTTTTTCAGCTTTCGCAGCTGCTACAATCTTTTCTGGGGCCACATCTTTTCCTAAATCTATAATTTTAAAGCCATGGTTTATAAGCAGCATTTTTAGGATGTTTTTGCCAATGTCATGGATATCGCCTTTAACTGTAGCTAGGACAACCGTGCCAGCTGATTTAATTTTGCCTTTGGGGATTTTTTTCTTACATAATTCAAACCCCATTCTCATGGCTTCGGCCGATTCAATTACTTGCGGCAGGAAATATTCTTTTTTATTGAATTTTTTGCCCACCAGCTCCATGGCGGGAATTAACCCCTGGTCAATTATTTTCTGGGGATTCATTTTCTTGTCCAGCGCCTGTTTAACCAATATCTCCACCTTTTCCAAATCACCATCGACAACCGCATCCTTAACATCCTGATAGCCTAAAAAGCGCACCACGGAGAGCTTTGCCTCTTTTTTCTTTTCAGCTGGCTTTCCTGATCGCATTGCCTTCTCAACTTCCGTCTTAAATTGTCGAAGGAGCTTTTCTCTTTTCAAAGCCTTCTTTGACTTTGCAATTTTTAGGGCTTTTTTTATCTCCGGATCACCGACATCAATAATGGCCGCATCCAGGCCATAAGATAGCGCCAGCAAAAAGTAGAGAGCATTAAGTTTTGAGCGGTTAGGCATCCCATGAGAAACATTACTAATACCCAGAATGGTTTTAACTCCTAGTCTTTCCTTAACCATTGGAATTGCCTTCAGCGCATCCAGGCAACCATGAACTCCAATCCCAGCCGTCATAACCAGGTTATCAACAAAAATATCCTCCTTGGCAATCCCTAGTGCCTCTGCCGACCTAACGATTCGCTCAGCAATTCTGATACGACTATCTAAGGATTTAGGCATCCCATAGTCATCTAAGACCAAGGCAATAACCGCCGCCCCATACTTTTTCACCAGCGGAAGGACACGCTCCAAACTTTCTTTTTTGCCATTAACCGAGTTAAGCAAAGCTCTCCCACAAAAAGTTTTTAGTCCCGACTCAAGGGCGGCTAAACTTGGGCTGTCAATTGAAAGTGGGCAATCTGATACTGACTGCACAACTTTTATGGCCGAATGCATAACATCTGATTCATGGATATCATGAATAGATATATTGACATCTAAAAGATCGGCTCCGGCTTTGGTTTGCAAAGCAGCTTCCTGCCTAATAATCAAGGTTTTATTATTTCGAATCTCTTCCTGAAAAACTTTTCTGCCAGTAGGGTTTATGCGCTCACCGACTAGTAGGGGCTTTCCTGGAGAAAGCTCAACTACCCGAGTTCGGCTGGCGAATCGGGCATTGCTTGAGGCTTTGGATTGGTTTGTAGTTTGTCCCGCACAGCGGGATAATTTGACTCCTTTGATATGGTTAGGCGTCGTACCACAACAGCCGCCTATAACGCGTACTCCCAGTTTGGCAAACTTGGCAGCATATGCGCCAAACTGTTTGGGCGTCATCTTATAAACCGCTTTGTTGCCAATCAGCTCGGGCATACCTGCATTGGGCATAACCATGATTGGTTTAGAACTGCACGCTAATAATTCTTTGGCCACCGCTAGCATCCCTTTGGGCCCAGTTGAACAATTAGCTCCAATTACATCTGCACCCAAGGCTTCCAAAACCACAACCGCTACATTAGGTGGAGTACCATAAATTGTTTTTTCTCCTTCGTCATAAGTAAGACTAGCCACAACCGGTAAATTGGTAACCGTTTTAGCAGCAATAACCGCAGCTCGCATCTCTTGCAGGTCAGAGATGGTTTCAATCTGAATAAAGTCAGCTCCACCCCCTGCCAAAGCCTTTGCTTGCTGGGCAAAAGCCTCGTAAGCTTGATCAAAGGTGATTTCGCCTAAGGGATCAAGCATTTTTCCCAACGGCCCAATTGAGCCCGCCACAAATCCCTTATTTCCAATGGCCTTTCTGGCTATTTTGGCACCGGCTAGATTAATTTCAGCGACCTTTTTCTCCAGTTTATAATCAGCCAGTTTAATTTGATTTGCCCCAAAGGTATTGGTTTCAATAATATCAGCACCGGCAGCAACATAAGCTTTATGGATCTTCTCAACTAATTCCGGCTTTTTTATATTCTGGAGATCAAAGCAATCCGAAGGCAGCACCCCACCCTCCATAAGCTGGGTACCCATAGCTCCGTCTATTACTAGTATTCGTTTGTTTAGTTCATCTAAAAATTTGTTCACCTAACACTCCTGCGAATAAATTCGCGGCTCCTTTTTCGGGGACCCCCGAGAATAAATTCTCGTACCCCTATTAAAATCTTTTGTCAACTCCCACAGGAGACATCTGATTTTTAATGTAATTTATCACAACTTCTTTCTGATTTGAATCAATTTTTCGTGCATCAAAAGATCTCCCCCACAATTTTCTAATCTCGCCTCGATTTGTCTTATATTTCTGAAACAATCTCCGGGAAGAGACACCCTTGAGATTTTTCACCACCATTGAAGTGCTTAGCATATAGCTTTGATCTATTAAAAGATGGACATGATCGGACAATATCTCACACTCAATAATCTCAAAACCTTTTTCCCTTGAAACTTCCAAAAAAACAGTTTTCAGAAAAGCTCTTACTTCTAAGGCTTCTAACA
>JABMSE010000029.1 GCA_013204645.1 Candidatus Saganbacteria bacterium
CGAGAGGCTTGTGCCGAGCTCTGTCGAGGCAAGTCGAGAGAGTCGAGGGATTAGTCTCAGGTTCATTATGTCTCTAGTTAGAGGAGAATACTTTTGTGTTAAAAGGTAGAAAAATAGATGCCTAGAAGTATAGGATTGCACCAATCGTTTGTTAGGTGTTATCGGGCTGGAAACAACATCGCCGAAAACTTGGCAATGCACAGGAAAGCCACGGCGACAGTAAGTTTGCAACGCATCAAAGAGGTCTTTGCCCAAACCACCGATAGTATCCCAACCGTAATGTTTGTTCGCAAAAATCATCTCCCTCCTGAATTGCTAGCCCAACTAGAGGAAGCAGACGATTTTCAGCGCTTTTGTGAAGTGGTTGCTTTTTCCTCAGGTCTAATGACTTATGTAAAATCAGCTGGAATAGATCTTCCAGAATCAGCTAGCGAACACTCAGCTTGTAGTGCTAGAGAATGCGATGGCTTTGCAGTTACAGTTCCTGTCCAAGATGTAGACATGCAAAAAGCAAACAGTTTTAACCCCTTAGAACTAATCTATTTCTTAGGTTCAGATCACGTAGAATTTGCGGGCCGCATGGTCTTTGTAAGTTTGGCCGGAGATCCCAGCATTGAAACAATTGCCGAGGTAATAGCACGCCATTCACAAGAACTAAATCCTCAATCAAGAGAAGCAACTCCTTCAGCCCTCCACCCCCTCGCCCCCCAAAATATTGACGAAGCTTAATTAATCGGAAAAAATATCCTGACGTGACTTACCTTATCCAAAGCCTTATCTGCCCAAGCAGGAAGTTTACCGCTTAAATAAAACTCATCAATTTCAAAAACCGGCATCGGCTCCCAGGTACTGTCTCCTTCATAAATCACTTCTACTAAAAAGCGATCCAAAAATCTTGCCTCCCAATCCTTGGCGTATAAATCATCTGGCCGATAATTGGGCTGGATAAAATACTTAAAAAATGGGGCGATCCCTTCAAGGGAGGGATCTTCTACATCGGTTGGCCCAATTACCATCCATTGGGTGCTACTTTTAACATAGCGCATATCCAAGGTATGCAAGGCGGGAATAATTTGAAAGCCGCCAATGCTGCCATAAGGCGACACGGAAATATCTATGACACCCGGATGATTAGCCCTAATGCGGCCCGCCGTAACATACTTGCTTCCAGCAAACCTGCCAATACCTGACACCGGAAATAAAACCTCACCAATCACGCGCTGGTCCCCCCCATAATAATTAAGATAGATGCGCCCCCCAAACCGATTCTCAAAGATTATTTCTTTTGGATAGTCAACTGGCCTCTCAACGATAATATAATAAGTATCACCAATTTTTGGTTCATAATCGCGTGGCATCACAACCACTGGCTGGGCCGCAGATGAAACCATGACTTGATTTCCTACAAAGGGCGCAAAGCCACCGCCAAAAATACTTTTTCCTGCCGGAATATCCGTATAGATAGAAGAATCCGGACTCAAAAATGATTGATAGTGTTTTGGCGGTTTTAGAAACTCCTTAGGCAAGATAGAAAAAATGCTCTTTTCCCAATCTGCTCCACCAGTTTTAATATGAATAGCATTAACCGCAGTTGCCGCCACCTGGCCCTCGCCTATCCACTTAGCCGCTTGATAGCCATTTTTATTTACTTTGTGGGTGGGATATAAAACTTTACCAACTGGTTGCCAACTTTGGCCACGATCCTCACTTACCTCAACGGTCCCACCCACCTGATTCTCAATCTTTATACGATAAAGCTCAATAAACTCTGGGTGATTTTCCTTCGTTAACCCAAGAGGCATACCACGGACTAAAAGGGTGGCGGAAGCAGTAGAAGCTAAAAACAAACTAAAGAATAAAAAAAGCGTTGCAATCTGCGTTTTGTGATTTGTAATTTGCGGTTTCACGGTCTAACCCATTAGATAACTAGTAAGGGTGCGCACCATCACCCCCGTTGCGCCAGGAGAAAGATAAGCCCTTCCTTTATCCAAATAAACCGTACCGGCAATATCAATATGCGCCCAGGGCGTCTCTTCGGCGAAAAGCTGTAAAAACAATCCGCCAATCGGAGGGCCAGCTTTCCCCTGCTCGGTGCAATTTTTAATATCTGCTATCTGACTTTTTGAGTATTCTTTATATTCCTCAAATAAAGGGAACTGCCAAATTTTTTCCCCACTTCTTTTCCCAGAATCAATTAACAGATCAATTAATTCCTGGTCATTGCCCATAATACCAGAACAGGCGTCCCCTAATGCCGAAATACAGGAACCAGTCAGAGTTGCTACATCAATTATCTTTTTAACCCCCAGGTTCTTGGCATAGGTTATGGCATCAGCTAGAACCATTCTGCCCTCTGCATCAGTTGAAATAATTTCTATGGTTTTGCCCGAAAGAGACCCGACTACATCTCCGGGTTTTTGCGCTTCGCCATCGGGCATATTTTCAGCACAGGGAAGAATGCCTACAACATTTTTGCGACTTTTAAGTTTTGAAATAGCCCTCATCGTCTCAAGCACTGCTGCGGCTCCAGCCATATCAATTTTCATTTCCCAAAGCTTGCGCGAACTCTTAAGAGAAATTCCGCCGGCATCAAAAGTAATCCCTTTACCCACCAAGGCAATGTCTGGTTTGCCGCTGCCATATTTCATCACGATAAACTTTGCCGGCTCATCCGAGCCCTTGGAAACAGAATAGTAGGCTTCCATTCCAAGCTTCCTGGCTTCGCGCAAACCAATAGCTTTAACTGATACTCCGACAACTTTTTTAGCATAAGCAGCTAGAAAGGTGGGTGTCACCCGGTTAGCGGGTGCATTTACCAGGTCCCGGGCATTATTAACCGCTCCAGCAATTATCTCGCCAACGGCTACTCCCTTGGCAATGAGCTTCACCTTTGTCTTTGAGATCTCAACAATAATTAGCTCGCCTACCTCAAAAAAGGAATCGTCTTTAATTGTGACAAAGCCCTTATATTTATAGGCCCCAATTAAACTGCCCTCAACCAAAGCCTGGGCAGCATCAGGAAGTTTTAACCCTCCACTGCCAGCCCCATGCACAATGCTAGCCACCTGTTTGGCTTTAATTTTTTTGGCCTCAGCAATGGCGGCTCCCGCTGCAATTCGTGCCTTATCAAGCTCAAAATCACAAGCCTTTCCAAGACCCACCACCAAAACTTGAGTAGCCGGGAGTTTCCCCTGGGTATGGATTAAATTTACCTCGCCTATTTTTCCTGTAATCTCCCCGCTCTTGACTAAATCGGTGATAGCACCTTTCATTTTTTTATCAACTGCAGCCGCTGCCCCACCCGGCACTTCCATTTCTTCAAATATATTTACCACCAACAAATCACACTTTACATTGATAACTGAAGCACACTTAACTTTTACTCGCATCTACTTTCCCTCCTTAAAGAAAATGGCCATTTCGCGTTTGGCTGATTCCGGGCTGTCCGATCCATGCACTATATTCTTAATAGTTTTATCTGCAGTCAAAACATTCTCTTCGGCCAGATCACCGCGAATAGTGCCCGCGACCGCCTTTCGGGGATCAGTAGCCCCCATCAAATCTCTAAGCTTTTTTATGGCGTTATTGCCAGAAATAATAGTTACAATAACTGGTCCAGAGGTAATAAATTTAATCAGCCCCGCATAAAAAGGTTTCCCAAGGTGGGGACGATAAAGCTTCTCTGCTTGCTCGCTAGTTAATGCTATTTTCTTTTGATCAATGATTTTTAAGCCTGATTGAGTAACCCGATCAAAAACAGCCTGATCCAGGCCACGGAAAACCCCGTCAGGTTTTATCATGAAGAAGGTGTTTTCTTGCACGCTTGATACTCTCCTTTACTCGAGCAGGAGAAGTCCCTCCTGAAACATCCTTGCTAGAAACAGAACTTTTCGTCGATAATATGCGAGTTGCATCATAGCCAAAGGCAGTGGAAAATTGTTTTAGCTGCGGAAGGGAAAGATATTCCAGCTCCATATTAGAATCTTCGCAATAAGCAACGATTTCTCCAACAATCTTATGTGCCTCACGGAAAGGAACACCCCGCTGAACCAGGTAATAGGCCAGGTCGGTAGCAGTTAGAAAGCCCTTCTTCGCCGCTTTCTCCATATTTTCAGCATGGATTTTAGTACTCCTAATCATTTCTTCAAAAATCGGGAGAACTGCCTTAAGGGTGTCAACTGCATCAAACACGGCTTCTTTATCTTCTTGCATATCACGATTATAAGCCAGCGGAAGACCTTTCATAACCGTTAGCAAAGCCATAAGATCGCCATAAACGCGACCAGTTTTACCCCGTACTAATTCGGCAATATCAGGATTTTTCTTCTGCGGCATAATTGAGGAGCCGGTTGTAAATTGGTCGGGAAGCTCTATATAATCAAACTCATAAGTTGACCAGATAATGATTTCTTCGGCAAAACGGGAAAGATGCATCATAAGAAGGGCAGCCGCTGACACAAAATCAATAGCAAAATCACGGTCCGAAACTGCATCCATGCTATTTCTAGAAACCTTTGAAAATCCAAGCTCCTTAGCCAAACCTTCCCGATCGATCTTAAAATTTGTGCCAGCCAGGGCGGCCGAACCAAGGGGCATAACATCTATTTCCTCTCCAACTTTTACGAATCTAGTTTTATCTCGCTCTAACATTTCAAAATAGGCCATTAAATGATGAGAGAAAAGAATAGGCTGCGCCCTTTGCAGATGGGTGTATCCGGGCATGATCACAGAAATATTGGCCTCAGCTAAATCAAGCAAGGTATCCTGCAATTTTTTGATAAGAAAAATAACTTCGGTAACTTCAAAATTAAGATACATGCGGAGGTCAGTTGCTACCTGATCATTGCGGGAGCGGCCGGAATGAAGCTTCTTTCCCATATCCCCAACCTTTTCAATTAAAAGGGATTCAATGTTCATATGAACATCTTCGAGATCAGGCTTTAACTTAATTTTGTTTTTTTCAATCCCTTTTAAAATGGCTTCCAAGGCCTTAATTGTTTTTTTGCATTCAGCCCCGCTTAATATATGAACCTTAAACAAAGCACGCGCATAAGCAATACTTTGCACAATATCCTGCTTGTAAAGCCGGACATCAAAATGCACTGAGCTGGTGAAATCCTCAGCACTTTTAGCCATAGGATGCTCAAACCTGCCTGACCAGGGTTTTTTGCTTTTTCTTGATTTGCGAACACCGGCTGTCGGGGCTTTTACTCCCTTTTCCGCCTTCTTCTTTTTTGCCATCTTTTTCCTCCTATTTCAATTTTGCTTGGACTTTAATCGGTAACCCAAAAAGATTTATGAAGCCTTCGGCATCTTTTTGGTTATAGATTTCTTCCTTCTCAAAGGTTGCAAGCTTTGGATGATACAAAGACTTGGGAGCCTTTCTTCCCACTATTATGCAATTACCTTTATATAATTTTAGCCTTACTGTACCCGTGACATTGCTCTGGGTCTTATTAACAAAAGCATCTAGCGCCTCTTTTAATGGTGTAAACCACTGGCCATTATAAATTAACTCTGCATAGCGCTGGGCAATCAACTGTTTGTAATGCAGAGTATCACGGTCAAGGGTTAGCGATTCTATGGCCTGATGCGCCAGATACAAAATAGTGCCGGCTGGGGTTTCATAAACACCGCGGGATTTAATTCCCACCAGCCGATTTTCAACAATGTCCGTGCGGCCAACACCATGTTTGCCACCAATTTTATTCAAATATTCTATCAGGGCAACCGGTTTCAGGCGTTTACCGTTAACCGAAATCGGTTCTCCTTTTTTGAAACCTATTTCAAGGTAGACTGGTTTGCTGGGAGCCTTCTCTGGTGAAACGGTCAAAAGAAACATATCCTCTCTAGGCTCAAACCAAGGATTTTCTAAAACCCCACCTTCATAACTTATGTGCCAAAGATTACGATCCGAAGAATACGGTTTGTTCTTTGAAACTGGAACGGGTATTTTTCGCGCCCGAGCGTAGGCAATTTCTTCTTTACGGCCAGCTAAATCCCACTCGCGCCAAGGAGCAACAATTTTTAAGTCGGGCCCCAAGGCTTTATAAGTTAATTCAAAGCGAACCTGGTCATTGCCCTTGCCAGTTGCCCCATGGGCAACTGCATCGGCCTTTTCTCTTTTAGCAATTTCCACCTGTTTTTTTGCAATCAACGGCCGAGCGACCGAAGTCCCTAAAAGATACTGTCCCTCGTAAATCGCACCGGATTTAAGCATGGGAAAAAGAAAATCCTTAGCAAACTCATCTTTGAGATCTTCTATATAGATTTTGGAAGCACCGGTCTTTTTGGCTTTCTCTTTTAAACCTTTTAACTCTTCTGCTTGCCCCAAATCCGCAGCAAAGGCAATTACTTCACAGCCATAATTTTCTTTGAGCCAGGGAATCATCACCGACGTATCAAGCCCACCTGAATATGCCAGAACTACCTTTTTTATCATTTCCTACCTCCAAACAATTAAACTTTAAAAGCCGCCGGCAAACAACGTTTATGCTTTGTTTGTGCCATCTTCTTTTCTACTTTGGCAATCAATTTCTTGTCTAGTCCAGCTAAATTCCCATTTTCTAAACCGAGAATAATTTTATCTAATTCAGAATAAGTAATCCCCATTTCCGCCTCATCGGTTTGGCCGGCCCAAAGGCCAGCTGAAGGTACCTTATTTATAATTGAGGACGGGATTTCTAAATTTTTGGCCATTTCTCTGACTTGCGTCTTGAGAAGATTAGCCAAAGGCAGAATATCCACCCCGGCATCCCCATACTTAGTACAATACCCCATAATAGCTTCAGACTTGTTGCCGGTTCCCACCACCAGATAATTCATCATATTTGCAAAATAGTAGATGGAAGCCATTCTCAAACGCGGTTTCAGATTAGCAATGGCCAGATTCATCTCCTGGCCACCATATGACTTGCCTTCTAATTGAACATACAATTGATTGAAAACCGGACCTAAATCAACCAATTTTGTAGGAATAGAAAAGGCTTGCGCTAATCCTTGGGCAGCTTTTAGATCACTCGGATCGCTCTCACAAGGCAGCAAAAGTCCCAGCACATTGTCGGCAAAAGCCCTTTTGCACAACACCCCAACGACGGAAGAATCAAGGCCGCCTGATAAACCAAAAACACAACCCTTGGCATCTGCATCCTTGACCTGCTTTTTTATCCACAGAACCACCTCGTCAATCATATGGAAAGATTATAAATGTATTCAGACTAATTTGCAAGAAGGACCACTCTGCAACATAAAGAGAACTTATAACTGAGTTACCAGAGAAAGTGCAAGAATTTGATGTTTTTCTTGTTTGCTAGACTGCCGAGTTGTCTATTGGATAAGAGGAAGAATTTGATATTTTTTCTCGCTTGCCCTGAGCTTGCTTGCATTGAGCTTGTCGAAATGTCGAAGGGCTCGTCCGACTCGCTGCGAAAAAAAATAA
>JABMSE010000030.1 GCA_013204645.1 Candidatus Saganbacteria bacterium
CACGACCTGCTTTTTGACCAGACCCATAAATTTTACAATTATTTTTTAAGCTTTATGCTGCTGGCTGTTTTTTGGATTGTCCACCATCGCCAGTTCCATTATATAAAACGTATTGATCATTTAACTTTGTTGGTTAATATATTGATTCTTATGTTCGTAGCGCTGGTTCCTTTTTCAGCCTCAATTATAGGGGACTATCCCTTCGATTTTGCGGCTCATCTGGTTTTTAGTGCTAATCTTTTTGTGCTAGGTTTGCTTTTTTCTTTTAATTGGCTTCATGCTACCAGCAAGCATCGCCTGGTAGATGCCGACCTTGAACAAAAGACTATTACCTCAGGTATAAGGCGCTCGCTAGTTGCTCCTGTTGTTTGCCTTTTGGCCGTAGTTGTGGCGATGTTTAACCCGGTCTTTAGTGGATGGATTTATTTATTGATTCCGCTGGTTTTTATGCATCCGGTGTTCAGGTATTAGGGATTTTTAGTTTGGCGAAGAATTAGGCTTGCTCCAATAAAAAGTAGGATTGCCCCAGCTACTGTCCACATGTCTATAATGTTGCCCCAGAATAACCAATCAATGACCGCACTCACCGGAATGGAGATAAACAGCAAAGGTCCCAGAATAGAAGGTGAAGCCAGGGAATAGGCGCGGGTCATGTAGTATTGCATGGCCCAGGAAAAAACACCTAAAGCCAGGAAGGATAAAAGGTGAAAGGCGCCCGGTGCCCCAGCAAAGAATTGCTGGCCTGGCCCTTGCCAGCCAAATAGCAAAATCGGAACTATGGTCATTGCCGTTCCCATGCTCAAGAAAAAGAACATGCACTGGTCGACTGATTCGGTTTCGCTCAAGCTGCGCAGAGCAATAGATGAAGCAGCCATAAAAAAACCAGCTGCCAGACCAATTAAGGAAAAGAGATTAAAGATTCCGGTTCCCGGCCGCAGTATCAAAAGAACTCCGCAAAAAGCAATTGCCAGGTATACCCAAAATTTTGGCTTTATTTTCTCTTTTAGAAATAGCATGGAAAGGATGGGAATAAAGAGGGGAGAGGTATTCCAGAGAAGAGTCGCATCGGTTAAGGCCAAAGAAGCCAGGGCAAAGAAGAGGGCATAATTGCTGCCTAGCATCAGCACGGTGCGCAGAAAGTGCATGCCCAACCTTTTGGTCTTAAAGGCAGCAAAGCGCCGCATAACAAGAAGCGGGATAAGGGTTAAGATCAGGGGGCCGAGAAAACGATAAAAAACTAGCATATAGGTGGCAAAGACGCCCGAGAAATCTTTGATGAAAGCTCCCAAAAGAGAGACCGCGGCCGAGCAGGCCACCATATAAATAGCGGCTAGTTTTAAATTTTGCTTTTCCATGTCAGAGAGATTATAACACAGACGTAAAAAAGGGGACAGGTTACTTTTGACCAAAAGTAACCTGTCCCCTTTTTCCCCTTGCAATTTAGCCTACAGATGCTACAATTCTTACAAATCTTTTAGATAAGGAGGAAAAAGTTATGGGTGTAGCAAAATTTTCGATGGGTGATGAGTTGGGTTTTGGTTGGAATACGATGAAGAGCAATTTTTGGTTTTTTGTGGGTTTTTTGATTTTGATGGGATTGGTTTATTGGATTCCAGGGGCGATTGCCAGTTTCTTTGAAAGAAGTGCTCCATTTTTATCCGGCTTATTTAATTTAGTTGCTTGGGTGCTTTACATGATTGCTTCTATGGGCTTAGTCAAGCTTGCTTTGGGCTACTGTGACAGCAAAAAAGGTGAGTTTTCCTACCTCTTTTCAAGTTATCGCTTGTTTTTTAAATATTTCTTTGGTTCACTCCTTTATGGTTTGATTGTATTAGGGGGCTTAATCCTTTTCATCATCCCCGGTATTATCTGGGCCATTATGTTCCAGTTCTTTCCTTATTTTGTAGTTGATAAAGGCCTTGGCCCAATCGAAGCCTTAAAGAAGAGCGCAGCTATTACCGCTGGAGCTAAGTGGACTTTGTTTTTGTTTGGTATTTTAGCTTGCTTAATTAACCTGCTTGGGGCACTTTGCTTGATGGTGGGATTATTCGTAACTATACCTCTAACGCTTGTGGCTTATGCAGCAGTTTATCGCAAATTGCTTAATCAGGCTAAGGTTACAGAGACAGCGTAAAATTGCCGACGGTTAGTACGGGGTCTTTTAGCTCCGTACTAACCTTGTTCCGGCTTTGTCGTTTAGGGCATTTGTGGCTTGGGAAAGAGAAGTAATAATTGCCTTTTGACCGCCACCCTCTATAAAAGAAACTGCGGATTCTACCTTGGGCAGCATGCTACCGCTTCCAAACTCACCTCGTGCTATATATTTTTTGGCATCAGAGACAGAGAGTGTATTTAGATTCTTTTGATCAGGTTTTTTAAAGTTTAAAGCTACTTGTTCTACATCGGTTAAAATCAAAAGAACTTGCGCTCCAATATCTTTGGCAAATAACGCAGCCGTATGATCTTTGTCAATTACGGCTTCAACGCCGAGAAGAGTGCCGTCGGCCGCCTGGATTACCGGAATGCCGCCACCGCCGGCAGCAATCACTATCATTTTTTCATCTGATAATTCTTTGATAGCCGGGGCTTCAATCAAGGCAATCGGTTGGGGGGAGGGGACTACTCTGCGAAATCCCTTACCCGTTTCTTCCTTCATTACCCAGCCATGTTCTTTTTCCTGTGCTTGAGCTTTTGCTTGGGTATAGTAGGGCCCAATTGGTTTGGATGGATTCTTGAAGGCCGGGTCATTTCGGCTGACTAAGGTTTGGGTAAGGATTGTTATGACAGGAATTTTTAGGCCGGCTCCCTTTAAGCTATTATCGAGCGAGCGCTCAATCATGTAACCGATCATGCCCTGGCTTTCGGCCCCGCAGATATCAAGGGGCATAGGAGGGAAGCGATCGAGGGCTAGTTCGTTTTTTAAAAGAATATCGCCTACCTGGGGACCATTGCCATGGGTGACAGAAATAGAATAGCCTTGGTTTATGATTTCAATTAAGTGTTTACAGGTTTCGTGAACATGGGCGAGTTGTTCTTCTGCCGTTCCCTTTTCGGATGTTTGCAAAAGTGCGTTTCCGCCCAGGGCAATCAAAATCTTTTTGGACATATTATCCTCGATTAAGGGCGCAGGTCATGCAGTGGGCGCCACCATAGCCGCCGGTCAGGTTTTCTAGGACAATCGGATAAGCGTCAATGCCTAATTGATAGATCTCTTTTTTGTGCGGAAAGAACTGGCCTTCGTCTTTCAAGTAGGTGTAATCCTTTTTTATTTGTTCCAGCAGCTTTCCGTAGCGCTTGGGATCTCGTTTAGCACTTGCTTCAATTCCCTTGATCACATTAGGCACCACCCGTTCAACCTCAATCGCCAAAATCTGGCTATCCTTGATGCATAAAAAATTGGAAGCATAGGACATCTGCTCAAGGGTGGTTATGTTTATGATCTTAAATCCCTTTTTAGTTATATATTCATGAAGAGTTGTATCGGCTTGGGCTTTAATATACTTCCCTTTATCGTTTTTGTGGAATATTTCAACTTGGGCGCACTTAAGCAGTAGTTCGCAGCCTACGACAACTTTGCTTGAACAGACATTGAAATAGGTGTCCAAGTGCATATTGATCATGGGATCTGGTTCATTGCTGGGGATAAGGGGATGGATAGCTTGATGTACCACGGCGATTTCTTTGTATCCCAATTTTAAGGAGAGCAATTGGTTAATGGCATCGCGGTTAGTGCGGTCGCCAATGCCAATCAGTGCAAAGTCCCCCATGGGTATAAATTCCCCGCCTTCAATTGTTGCTGGCTCCTCCATTTCGTAAAGGAGCGGTATTCCTAAGACTTCTTCAAATAAAAATTTTGTTATTTCGGGCTCTCTTCTTCTGGCTGGTTTTGCCATGCGGCACAAAACAATCCCTTGGTCACATACAAACTGCTGGTCGCGCATAAAATAAAGGTTAGCTAAGGGTTGGCGATCGGTAATATTTAAATGAATATTGCGCGCGCCTTTTTCTGTATCAATTGAGATGACGGGATCAAGCAACAGGGCATTGAAAAAGTGTTTGGAATCCAGATATTGTGCATCATCATCAAATTCCTTGACGGCCATTTCAATGTCAAGGGGCTTACCTTTGTAGGAGCGGGTGTCTTTTAGCATCTTCACAAGTTTTTGTCGGATTTGGGGGTTGTTTTGGCAGCCATCTACAATTGTATCTTCTAGGGAAAGCACCTCAACATTAAACTCATGTCTTAGGATGTGTTGCAGTTGTTTGTGCTCGTTTCGGGCCTCAATTTGGCTAAAAGCCCGCTCGTACAATGAGCCATAAGGTTCCATCAACCCAAAGAACATCTCAATCCCGGGCAAGCGCATTACTACTTTTTTGAGCGGTTCCCATTCTGCCCTGATTTTTCCGTCCATTATTTCCCTCCCAGCAGAAAATCAAGAATGCCAGCTGCGCCATACATTTTGTTGGCACCTTCTTGCCAGACAATTGATTGGGGGCCCTCGATTACATCATCGGTTATCTCAAGACCACGGTGCGCTGGCAAGCAATGCATAACCGATGCGTCCTTGCTTCCTAGTTTAACCAGATCAGCATTAATTTGATAATCAGCAAAATCTTTCATTCTTTGCTGGGCGGATGCTTCATCGCCCATGCTTACCCAGACATCGGTGTAAAAGACATTTGCACCTCTGGCGGCAGCTTTTGGATCATCAACCACATTTATTTTTGCGCCAGTTTTTTCTCCTATTTTTCTTGCTTCATTAATAATTTCAGGCTTAGGCCCGTAACCCTTAGGGCAGGCGCAATTTATGTTCATTCCAACCATGGCGCAGCCAACCATTAGGGAGTGGCACATATTATCTCCGTCGCCAATGTAGGCCATGGTTAGCCCTTTAAGCTTACCCTTTACTTCTAGTACGGTAAAAAGATCACAGATTACTTGGGTGGGGTGGGATAGGTCGCTTAAACCGTTTATAACACAAATGCTAGAATATTTGGCCAGTTCCACGACATCGTCATGTTCGTAAACCCGTGCAATGAGACAGTCCAGATAATCCCCCAAAATTCGGGCCGTATCTTTGATAGGCTCCCCCCGCTTTAGTTGCATCTCCGATGAGGGCATATAGATGGTGTTGGCGCCCAGCCGCAGCGCTGCTGCTTCAAAACTGGTACGGGTGCGGGTTGAGGGTTTTTCAAATAGTAGCCCGACCACCTTGTTTTCTAGTATTTTAATGCTTTCCCGTTTTTTGATTTTCACCTTTAACTTTTTGATTCTGTTAAATATTTCCAGTAATTCATCGGAACTGATATCGGTGAGTGTTATGAGTGATTTTGCCATTTTTGTTCCTCCTTTGTATTAGCCTTATAAGCCCAGGTATAGATTGCAATGCTAAATAATGAAAGCACAATTATATCATAAGGCATGCGCAAAATTCCCAGTGGGTTTATCTTTAGGAAGTTATTCATTACAAAATGAGGGTCTCCAATAAAGGATACAAAAACAATGCCTAAAATATAGACACAAATCCAAGTGGATCGTCCAGGCTCAAACTTTTTTTCTTTAATCAGAAGAAAAGCCGGATAACCCAAAAAGATTAATAGTGCTCCTACCAGGGTCCAGGGCCAGGATGCCCAGTAAATTAAAAGGGTTGAAAAAACAAAACCCAGGCCGGTTATGAAAAAAGGGAAAGGTAGCCTGAAGGGCCTGGGCACGTCTGCTCTTGTTTTTCGCAAGATGGTAACCGAAAGTGTAGCCGCAGCATAAGGTATGATGGCGGTGATGGAAGCAATCAGGGCTACGGAGGGGAAGTTTGGAATAGCAATTAAAATAATAGTGGTAAGTATGGAAGTAAAAATCAGGGAGGCAACCGGGGTCCCATATTTTTGATTTATCTTCCCCAGGGGTGCCCAAAAGAGTTTGTCTTGCGCCATGGCAAAGGGCATTCTTCCTTGCAGCAATACCCAGTCTCCGCCGGAACCAGCCGTTGCAATGATCGCGCCAAGAGTGGCAATCGCTGCCAGCCAGGGCAGTCCCCAGGCCAGAGAAACATCGGCCAGTGGGGAGGCCAGGCCGCCAATCGCTTGCCAGTTGCCAAAAGGAATATTTAATCCCTTCCAGTTAATCATTCCAACAAAAACCACTGCGATCAAAACATAGACTGCGGTGGTGATGGCCATGGTGAGCAGCATAGCCAAGGGAATAGTGCGCGAAGGTTTTTTTACTTCTTCTGACGGGATTACAATTGACTCAAAACCGGTAAATGACCAGAAAAATAAAGTAACCGCTAGCGTGACACCGGTTAAGCCAAAAGGGAGAAAAGGAGAAAAGTTACCGGTTTTCATAAACATTAAGCCGATCAAGGCAAAAAGGATTAACGGGATTAATTTGCCAATGGTTGTGATAATACTGTAGAGGCCGCCCCATTTAACCCCCAGGATATTTATTATCGTAAAAATCCAAAGAGCAATTACGGCGATTGTGACTCCAGCTGGGGTTAGGGTTTGGCCAACGGAGAGCCCGGGAACGTAGAAACCCAAATAGACCACAAAAATATCAATAATAGCGGCGGTGCCGATAAAGAGATAGAGAAAATATCCCCAGCCCATTAAGAATCCAGCGAAATCTCCCATAGCAAGACGGGGAAAGGCATAAGGTCCTCCGGTAATAGGAAAGGCGGCACCCAGTTCAGCATAAGAAATTGCCAGAAGGGTGGTAACTACACCGGCAATAAGGATGGCAAGAATTAATCCTGGGCCAGCCACTGCACCCATGGCAGCTGGCATAGCAAAGATGCCAGAGCCAATCATACTGCCGACCCCCAGTGCTACTAGGGTTAAAAGACCGATTTCCTTTTTTAGGCCTTGCTTGTTTGACATTGAAAACCCTCCACTTTCTCTGATAGCTTAGATGTCTACTGGACAAGTGCCAGCCCAAGCTCGCTGCGAAAAAAAATAAATTCTTGCACTTTCTCTGATAGCTCGGATGTCTCCTGGCTATTTCGGTTTAGTGTAAGTGGTTGGTCCATTTTTGTAACCTACTTGGTCTAACCACCCTTTTGGATAACCAACTTCAGTTGCTGGATTAGGAATATTTACATAACCGTCTGTATATTTTGCTAGTAGATAAAAAGCGAGCTCCCACCATTCACTTACAACGTTGTTAGCATTGTTGATGCCATAATTGGTGAGATATTCTCGGGCTTTTTGAGGATCTTTTTTGTAAAGCGCTAGGGCCTGCTTGTCAACAACTGGCTGCATGGTAAATTCTTGGTCCTCAAGTTCTTTTTGCTTGGCCAAGATATCTTTTTTCATATAGGAATATTTGAGATCGGCCCAGTTAGAGACAAAATTGAATGCCCACCAGGCACATCCTTTGGAATATTTTTGTGGATCACCGGTTTGGTAAGATTCCGGAAGATCAAGGGCCCCACAATAAAATGGCACATAGACAGTCGTGTAAGGAGCATCGAGTCCCACCCAGGCAACGCCACCGATTGGATCAGGCAGCCATCCCCGTGTTTGTAGTACGTAGGCGTAGCCACAGTAGAAAATGGAAATAGCGCGTTCCCAGGCGCCGAATAGTTTTGTGTCTTTGCTCGGATCATTTTGGGAACCGTCATAGGGACCAATGTAGCGGTTGGGGGTTCCAAAGGGACCGGCGGCAATTCCACGAGTTAGATCAAATTGTGTTCCTTCGTAGTGGTCCCGATGCAAAGACATAACATCTCTAACGCTTAATTTCTTGTCAGGTTTAACGGAGAAAGGATATTCTTTAGTGTATCCGTCTTTTACCCAGGGACTAAAGTTTTTTGATGGGGCTACGCGATCAAGGACGCGCCAAACTCGGCGTAAACTATAGTAGGGATGGTTGTATTCGCCGTAACTTACAGCTTCTAACCAATCAAAGCTACCATCTTCTGGATCCCACCAATCCAGGTCTTGGCAGGTTGAAAAGAGAGTTTTGCTAGAGATTATATCAGGGTCACTGGGATCAACTTCGCGAATCCTAAATTCATTAGCGGCCACAAAGAATTCAGCATCCGGCACTCTTTTTGCGACCCAGAGGTCTGGGTATTCATCGGGGGTGGCACATATTTCCATGACCCAGGCTTCTTGGGTATCACCGACGAGAAGAGTTTCGCCCGTGCTAAAGTAGCCGTAATCGTCAATCAGTTTCCCCATCAGTTTTATGGCATCCCGTGCATTAGTGCATCTCTCCAGGGCAATGCGGGAAAGTTGGGTTGAATACATGATGCGTTTTCCAGCTTGGGCATCTGGTTGAAATTTGGCGCCATCGGTGCACTCTCCAATTGAAAGTTGGTGTTCGTTCATAATTCCATAGTTGGCATCAAAATAGGCATAGGTGTGAGCAACTTGAGGGATGTAGCCGATGGGTGGGGTTTCGGGGTAGCCCGCTAGTTCATAGTTTGGTCCTTTTGCGGATCCAACATAGCGGGGATAGTGTTTGTTTTCTACAAAAACCGGTCTTTGTGATCCTGGAGGATAGTCCATGGCTGGAATATAAATAATGCGCTGGTCATATAATTCGTCATCGTCTGAATGCGAAACAAAGACGGAGCCATCAGTTGTGGCATCTTTTCCGACTATCGTCGTAGTACAGGCTAAAGCAGTGCTTGAAACCGAGATAAGCAGGGCGGCAATAACCAGGAGCGAAGCGATTTTTTTAAACATAAAGCAACTCCCTTTTTAAGTAGTTGCTTAGATTATAGGGTGCTTTAACTTAAGGGTCAAGCGAAAAAAAGAGGTAAGTATTCAGTTTCGCGGGAAAAGCACTAGAATTTATTGTTTTTTTGCAGCGAGGACTGTTTGAGCCCGAGCGACGAACAAAGTGAGGAGCGAAGGGCGAGTTCCGCAGCGAGAAAAAACAATAAATTCTAGTGCTTACTCATCTACAAAGGACCGAACACTTTTTTGTTTATTGGCTTTCAGCAGAACCGTCAGCTGAATCTTCTCCGTCTCCATCTGAAATTTCAATCAATGTTTGGACCTGTTCTGGAGTTAGCGTTGCCAGGACAGTATCCTCTTCATCTCCAATTTTAATTAGGTCTTTGGCTTCTTGGTCGGTTAGCGTTTTTGGCGTATCAGGGGTGGGAACGAAGCGTCGGGCCTTTCTGCCGCCGCCGGTGGCATAGGCAAGCATTTCATCAGCTAATCGTTTGCCGTACATGGGATCGGGTTCTATTTCAACTATTCTTCCCCTCCTACCTCTGCTTGCCTGTCTGGCCATTCTCCTGTCCTGGCGCTCAGCCATTCTAAATTCCCGACTTTTCTTACCAGGTTTGCTGATCTCGTCTTGCGCATCCACCAAACTTGTTGAGCCATCTATAGCCGCAACTGCATCAAGATCGTTATGGCTAGCAGAAAAATAGCTTGAACCAACCGATGTTTCGATTCTTGCTGAAGGACTATGTCGCTTGTCCTGTTGTACCGCTTCAGCATATCTTATCGGAGCTCTTTTTGGAGATGTTTCTGGCCCATCTTCTGCTGGAAGCAGGGCTAAAAGGTCACTCATACTTTGGCGTGGTTTTTCAATAGGTTTTGGGGCGGCTTCTTCACGAGACATTGTAAATGGGGTATTGTCTAGAGTTTCCGGTCCTTGCAAGGTATGCCTAATTTGCTCTTGGGAAGGCATTTTAAGGCCTCGGCCTGGAGACAGCTCTTCTCCTTCTGAAAGGCCGTTTAATTGCTGGATTAATGCTGCTACACGGCAGATTGAATCAAAATCATTTATATCGGTATATTCCAAACCAGCACAATCAGCGGCAATCTGATAGAGCTTTTCGCCAGATCTTACCATCCTGTCAGGATGATTTGTTGCGCGAGGTGGGATACCAGCCGAATTGGGATCTATATGTACGTGATTCATGATCATCACACTCCTTATATATCTATCGTGATACAGCATCTAAAACTTGCATGTATCTCTCTATATATATATCGACACTTTTGGGGTGAAATTTCACCTAAATCAAAAACAGGGATAGAGGGGGAAAGTGCTTAGAGCTCCATTTTGATGTCTATCTTCTCAATAATTACCGGATCGATGGGGGTGTCGTTTTGATCCCTTGAAAGGTCAGCTATGTAACTAACCACTTCCTGGCCGCGCACGACTTCGCCAAAAATAGTGTGTTTTCCATTAAGCCAAGGAGTGGGTTGGACGGTGATAAAAAATTGCGAGCCATTAGTGTTGGGGCCGGAATTGGCCATCGCCAGAATCCCTGGGCGGTTAAAGTAATGTTCGCCTAAAAATTCATCTTCAAATTTGTAACCTGGGCCTCCAGTGCCATTACCTAGAGGATCTCCTGCCTGAATCATGAAATTTGGGATAACCCGGTGGAATACGGTACCATTATATAAGGGCCGGCTGGTTTTTTCACCGCTTTTTGGGTCAATCCATTCTGCCTCTCCCAGGCTGAGTTTTACAAAATTATCCACGGTTTTGGGTGCGTCTTTGGGATAAAGCAAGCAGGTGATATCTCCTCGATTGGTTCGTATGACAGCATATAAAGTTTCTGGCATTTCTGGCTTTTTCCCCATAGCAAATACTATACTAGCACAAAATACACATAAAACAATTACTATTATTTTTCTAATAAACATAAGATTTTAATTATATAGGAGAGCCAACTTATTTTCAATGGCTTTTTAATTGGAAGCCTGCGACTAAACGTCGCGGCTTCCAATTGGTCCACCAAGAAAGGGCTTAGGTACCTATTGGATAAGAGGAAGAATTTGATATTTTTTCTCGCTTGCCCTGAGCTTGCTTGCATTGAGCTTGTCGAAATGTCGAAGGGCTCGTCCGACTCGCTGCGAAAAAAAATAAATTCTTC
>JABMSE010000031.1 GCA_013204645.1 Candidatus Saganbacteria bacterium
AAATGACAAATGACAAATTAAAAATGACAAATGGATGTATCCGCCTACGGCGGATTTACTATTTATATAATAACATCGCGAAGCGATTCCTTCATTTGACATTTGACATTGGTCATTTGACATTAAAAACCTAAAATGAGTAAAGTATATATTACCAAAGACCTAGATAAGGTCGATAAATTATTTGACGCAGCTGGCATCGGCAGCGTAATTGAAAAAGATGACTTTGTTGCGCTTAAAATCCATTTTGGCGAACGCGGTAACAAAGCATTTGTTAAACCCAATCGGGCTAAACCAGTTGTAAAAAAAGTAAAAGCTCTCGGTGGTAGGCCCTTTTGGACAGATGCGAATACCCTTTATAAAGGCTCCCGCTCCGATACCCTCGCCCACTTGCAAACGGCTTTTGACCATGGTTACACCTATGGCAAAACCGGAGCCCATGTTTTGATTGCAGACGGACTAGAAGGTAAGGCCTTCAAAAAAATAAAAGTGGATTACAAATATTTTAAAGAATTATTTGTTGCCCCTCTGATCATGGAAACCGAGAGCCTAATTTCTATAGCCCATTTCAAAGGACACGAAGTCACCGGCTTTGGTGGAGCAATCAAAAACATCAGTATGGGACTAGCCAGCCGGGCTGGAAAACAACAAATGCATGCTGACGTTAAGCCGGTCGTTTTAAAAAACAAATGTACTTCTTGCGGTCGCTGCCTTGAATGGTGTCCAAAAAACACCATTGTCTGGGATAAAGATAAAAAGGCTGAAATTCATCTCGATAAATGCATTGGCTGTGCAGAGTGTATCGTCACCTGTCGTTTTGATGCAATTGAGATGAGTTGGGCCGGAGCATCAAATTCAGTTCAGGAAAAAATGGCTGAGTATGCAGCGGGAGTAGCCAGCAAATTTAGGGGTAAAGCTGCTTATATTAATTTCATATGTGATGTTTCAGAAAATTGCGACTGTTATAATTTTAATTCCGAACCAATTGTGCCCGACATCGGCATCCTCGCCTCTTTTGATCCCGTAGCCATTGATCAAGCCTGTGTTGATTTGGTAAACAAAACGGAAGGACGAATTAAAGGAAAAGATAAGCTTAAAACCGTCTGGCCCAGTGTGGACTGGAGCACTCAATTAAAGCATGCCGAAGAAATTGGGTTGGGAACAATAAAGTACGAGTTAAAAGTTATTTAAGCTTCAAGGGTTTGATCTTGGGCTCTAGCTCCAGGTTGAATATGTGCGTTTCTCTTAACTAGAACATTATTTAAAATAGCATCAGGATGAACAACGCTTCCTGGTTCTAAAATACAAAAGGAAACCCTAGCCCTATCTTTTACTACAGCACCTTGGGGATCGTCAGGATCGGCTTTAAATTCATGAGACTTTCCGGCGCCCAAATCACTCCCCTTAACAATAGCCTGTCCTAATATTTGAGCACCATCTCCAATAGTTGTATTTCCCAAAACTTCAAATGAGCGAGTTAATCTGGTATTATTTCCTATTACAACATCACCATCTTCCTCTCCCCCTAAATAAGTCGCAATCAAACCACCCTTGTCACCAAGCTCATTGTTGTCACCAATCTTAATAGAAGCAGATATATTGACCCTTATTGTTAAACTTGAAAACAGCTGGTTATTTTTTCCTATAACAATTTCCCCATTGGCAGTAAGCTTTTCAAGCGTAACTCCAGGATGAATAACCGTCCCCTTGCCAATCTTGGCTCCCCTTGCCACATAAGTACTATGAGGTGAAATAACCGTAAAGCCAGATCTGTGCGCAAATCTAATTAATTCTCCAGGCATATAGAAACCCCTCTGTTTTGCTACAAGAGCAGGCGCACAATACAACTGAGCTACAGGGATTCGAGCTCCTGCCCGCAAGGCTACACCCATTATTCTTTTGATATTCGTCCTCAAAACAGTTCCCATCATAAATACCACATCCTTTTATCAGCCTATGATTTCATCCTATATCTATATCGGAGGTTTCGACAAATAATTTCACTTATGTTAGAATATATTTTCTATGGTTGCAGACTTATTAAAAGACCAACAATTTAGGGAACTTGAAAAAGAATACAAATTCTTATCCCGCGCTCGCGGTGAAAGCATCGACAACCTGGAATGTGTTATCTTAGATGTTGAAACCACCGGGCTCTATCCAACGGAGCATGAACTAACCGAAATCGCTGGCATAAAGATTAAAGGCACCGAAATAATTAATATCTTTAGCAGCTTAATCAAACCCCACCACCCCATTCCCCAAAAAATCACCGAGCTTACCGGTATTGACGATGAAATGGTAAGGGATTTTCCCCCAGCGGAGATTATTCTGCCCAAATTTGTTGAATTCATTGAAGACTCAATCCTCATTGCGCACAATGCTGAATTCGATCTTTCATTTATTAAATATCATCTTAAAAAATTGGCCAACCAAGAGTTAAATAACAGCATTGTCTGCACCGTAAAAATAGCACGCTATCTGCTGCCTGGCATTGAGAACCATAAATTGCACAGTGTGGGAAAACACTTTGACCTTCCCATCCAAAACCGCCATCGAGCCATGGGAGACTGTGAGCTTACTTTCGGGATTTGGCAGAAATTTATTCCCTTGCTAAAAGAAAAAGGCATCAAAAACAAACAAGATCTTGACTCCCTGATGCGACAGCTGTAGGATAAAACTATATGGACTTTATTCGCGAAATTTGGCACAAGGCTAAAAAACTGGACAAAACCATTGTCCTACCAGAATCAGATGACATCCGCATATTACGAGCCACTGAATTAATTACCAAAAGCAAAATTGCTGAAATTATACTGGTTGGCAAAGAAGATGAGATAAAAAAGAAGGCTTCCCAAAATGATATCAATATCTCGAATGCAAAAATAATTACTCCGCGCAACCATCCAAAGCTTGATAAATTTACCCAGATCCTAAAAGAAAAACGAACCCATAAAGGAATGACCATTGAAAAGGCTCGCAATCTATTAACTGATAATTATCCCTATTTTGCGGCTATGCTAGTGGACCAAGGAGAAGCGGATGGAATGGTATCGGGTGCGGCTCATTTTACAGCCGAGACGATTCACGCGACCGTTGAGTGTATTGGTACAGCCCCCGGACAATCCATTATCTCTAGTTTTTTTGTTATGATTTTGAATGAGAGGACCTTTATCGAAGACGGCATCCTCTTTTTTGCTGATTGCGGGGTGATCCCCCACCCAAACTCCGAACAATTGGCTGACATTGCCATTCAAACTGCTGCATCCTATAAAAAATTGATGGGGAAAGAGCCGCGCGTGGCCATGCTTTCCTTTTCGACGAAAACTTCAGCCGTGCATCCTCATGTAGACAAAGTAATAAAAGCAACTGAAATTGCCCAAAAGAAGAAACCCAACCTGCTTTTGGATGGTGAACTGCAGGTAGATGCCGCCTTAGTGCCAAAAGTAGCGCAACGCAAAGCACCGCAAAGTATAGTAGCAGGTAAAGCAAACGTCTTGATCTTTCCCGATCTTGATGCCGGAAACATTGGCTACAAACTGGTTGAACGCCTAGCCGACGCTAAAGCCTTTGGTCCAATCTTTCAAGGAGAAGCCAAACCTGTAAATGATCTTTCCCGCGGCTGCAGTATCGATGACATTGTAAGCGTGGTAGCAATTACTGCCGTACAGGCGCAATAAATTATTATGTCCAACGGGAAAAACCCAAAGTCAATACTCGAATCTATCCTTAAAAAAGATCTCGATCAGGCAGAAGTCTATATCTCTTCCTCAAAAACACTCAAAATAACTGTTCTTGACCAAAAAGTGGAATCTATTAACGAGATCAAGGAACAAGGCGTAGGTATCCGAGTTATCAAAGATGAAAAATTAGGTTTTGCCTACACCTCGGATTTTAATCCGGATACCCTCTCTGACACCATCAAGCTTGCCATTGCCAATGCCAAAAGCACTAATGCGGACAAATACAATGGTTTCCCCACCAAAGAGACACAGCGACATAGCGACACAGCAACATCGCAACATAGCAACATAGAACTATACGACAAAAAAATTACCCAAACATCTATCGAAGATAAAATAAAACTGGCCTTGAAGATGGAAGCAGCTGCCTACAAAGCAGATAAAAGAGTAAAAAAGACCGAAAAGATTTCTTACTCGGATTCTGAAATCTCTATCTCTATTGCCAATTCAAATGGCATAGAGGGACATTACCGGAGTAATTACTGTGGGGGTTTTTGCGATGTAATTGCCAAACATAACGGAGAAATGAATAGTGGATTTGGATTTGATTTTGTAAAAAGACTTGATGATCTTAAGCCACAAGCAGTAGGAGCCGAAGCGGCCAGACGTGCATCGCAGCTTCTAGGGGCTAAATCCATCACCAGCCAAAAAATCCCCTTGGTACTAGATCCTTACATCGGTACCCAAATATTGGAAGTGCTAGCTGCACCGCTTTCCTCAGACGCAGTCCAAAAAGGAAAATCATTGTTTGCTAAAAAACTTGGGCTAATTGTGGCTGCTAAACTTTTAACTATTATTGACAATGGCAAACTAAAAAATGGGATAGAAAGTGTGCCTTTTGACTCAGAAGGTGTTCCAACCCAGGAAACCAAACTTATCGAACAAGGAAAACTCGAAACTTTTCTCTATGATACCTATACGGCTAATAAAGGGGACAAAAAATCAACCGGTAACGCCGTACGCGCTTCTTTTGCCACAACCCCATTGGTGGGTGTAACTAATTTTTACATCCAAAAAAACAAACACCATCCAGCTGACATGATCAAATCCATTAAGAAAGGGCTTTATGTAACTCGGGTTATGGGGATGCACACGGTTAATCCTATTTCCGGCGATTTCTCAATTGGCGCAGCCGGCATTATGATTGAAAAAGGAGCCAAAACCTATCCGGTACGTGGCATTACCATTGCCGGAAATATTATTGATATGCTCGAGAAGATTCAAGAAGTAGGATCTGATTTGCGATTTATCGCCAACATCGGCGCCCCTACTCTCCTGATTTCTGGGATTTCGGTGAGTGGTTCGTAGCTAATTGCTTGCCCTTCTAATCCAGTCACTTGAATCCTCAATCAACTTTAAGATGGCCATGGATTTTGGTTTATCCGCCAATACCGGCTGGCACATATTTTTTATCTCTATTGGCACAAAAGAAACTCCCACCAGGTTACCTTTATAAAAAGCATATTTGCCAACAACCCCTTCTTGGGTTTCCGCAGACCATACCTGATCAAAAATAAAATTACCATGGGAATAAGTTATAAACTTATCTTTGTAGCGCTCAACCCCCTGAACATAATGGGGGTGGTTTCCAACAACCAAATCAGCACCAGCATCAATTAGAGAACGCGCCAGTTTTCGCTGCTGATAATAGGGATAATAAGTATATTCCTGGCCAAAATGAAGTGCCACCACAACAACATCACAAACAGCAGCAGCCTTTATGATTTTGGATTTGGCATAACTTACTCCCAGCTGAGGGTCTAAGAAATTAAAACCTAAAAAGGCAAATTTGCTTCCCTTAACTTCTAAAATTGCGGTTTTACTAAAATCACAAAAATCGATCCCATTTTCCGATAAAACTTGTTCAGTAAACTCTTTACCCTGGCTGCCATAATCGAAAACATGGTTATTGGACAAGTTAACAACATCAATGCCGGCAAACTTCAAACCCTTTACACACTTTTCTGAAGCAGATATCTGAAAACCTTCATTGGTTAAGGTGGGATTAGGCACAATGGCTGATTCGAAATTTATGAAAGTGATATCCGCTTGCCGCAATAGCTCACCAGTTTTACGAAAAGGATAGGCATAATCTGCTGTGCGACGCATGCGTAAATTAACCGCCCGCCCCAGCATCACATCCCCAGTAGCCAAAATAGTAACTAACTCCTCTTGATTATACTTTGAAAGATCAGGAGATTTCCCGGCAAAAACCTCCGCTAAATCTATCGGGTTTTCCTGAAAATAAAAGGTCACATAACTAGTTAAATTATCGGGGTCGGCATGCCGCACAAAAGAAGAAGCATTGGCGTTACCCATAAATATGGGCTGGGTGGCATTGCTGCTTTTTAGATAGGACAACAAAGAAAATATAGCAGGCTGCGAATCAAGTTCCAAGGAATAAATTTTATCCATATCAAAAGCAGCTATGGTCTTAATGCTCTCAGTATCATGCTTTCGCACCTCAAGAGATGTCGCCCCATGGGAAAAATCAACACTAGCAATTACCAAGGTTTTATCGGTGGCAATGCTGATGAGTTTTTTGGCAAACTCTTCTGCTTGTTCCTCGGTAACATAAGCTTTTAACATCGCCGGAATAATTTCGGCCGAAGGAAAATATTTGCTTATCAATGGCAAAAGTGGAAAAATAGAATGCTCCGATAGCATGTAACCCTCATCCATTCCGACAAAGTCTAATTGAGAGAGTTCCTGCCAGCTAGTAGGAGCAATCGCTATTTCGTGTGGGCCAACGTTAAAATGATTGGGGCCCAATAAAATAACCGTATCATAGTCATCCCCGGATATTTCAGAAAAAACTTCAGAAACCATCGGAGAAGCGATTAGGTGATGGGGCACAATAGCTCCCTTAATCCTGGCACTGGCCACAGCAGCTAGCAAGAAGAATATAAAAATAACCCAGATTATCTTATAATATCTTTGGTCCATGTTGGCATCGGGGGCACCGTGCCCTCCTTCTCATAAATTATAGCCTGCCAATCAGCATCGTTCACGCGTTTGCCTAGTCCCCGAGGAAACTCATAATATGAATAAGTTAGTCCGCGGGTCAATCGGGCACCATTTTGGTCCTTGATAACCACGAACAGCTTAACTGGCATCCCAATTGCCTCATAAAGTATCTGCCCAGTTTTAAAATCGGTATGCACATCGGCAATCAATCCCATCCAGGTATCTTTTAAGCGCGTCACATCCTCATAGGGCACTGGCGTTACAGTTGATTGCAGCCAATATGGGACGGTTCTTAATTTTTCAAAATCATCATCGGAAATCTTGGCCCCAGAAAGTTCTGCTTGGGCAATCCTTTCTAAGAATGAAAGTACTGATGCAAAAACCTCATATTTTTTCTTATACTGAACTGTTCTCTCCCCATCAAGCAGACCAAACTTAGTAAGTTCAGTTACGGTTGTGGCATTTAAAATAATAAATCGCTTAAAAAATTCAAGGTTCGGCTCAACATATCCTTTAACCACTCCGGGAAGCTCTTGCCGCATCCCCGATCCCATCTCCGCCGCAGATTGTTTGGCATAAAGCAAGGTATCGTGGCGAAGCTCAGTCCAGGACCCTAAGGAAGTCAGCAAACATTTTTCCTTCCAGGATTTGTTTTGCATAAAAATAGGATATTCACTCCCATAATCCTCAAACAAAGCTCTAAAAGTATAAATCCAACCCCAATAAATATTCTGGGTCCAAACTTCATCATCAAGTGCTGCAAATTCTTTTTGTAATTTATCTTTATATTTCGCAATTACTTTATCCGAATCCGGCGCATTCTTTTTGATCCAATCATCCAACAACCCATCGGCCGTATCAGAGCCAAAAATTGACATAACCATCAAAGCCGTTGGCATAGAAGGAAGTTTTTGTCCGGTTTCTCTATCCGCCGGCTCATCTCCCTGGGTCAGAGTAGAAAAGATATAGCTGTCCGGGATAAAACGCTGGCCCATAAAACGGAACGCTTTGGTTGATTCCAGCAATTCCGCCTTTTCTGGAACATCCTCCATAGTTGCAAAAACATACATATCTGAAAGGATCTTAGGCCCCTCTAATTTACTAGCTGCTTGCATAAAAGAAATCAGCTGTTGATCATCAGGAAACTCCAAGTTAGGGGTAATTTTGCCATAGACCTGATTAATCAACTTGGTATAATCATAAACCGTAAGATCATCACTTTCTCCCACAAAAAAGACGGTTGGATCATAAATGCTTTCCCAGGCCGGCAACAAATTTAGCAAATTAATATTCTTCACGATATAAAGTGCCATGCGGGTTAAAGTTTTGTCCTTCACTTCAAATCCCATCCGGCCATACCACATCAGAGCCCTAAAGTAACTTCGCAAAACAGCATTCTTAGTGTAATGGCTGCGTGGAGTAAATTGGGTGTAATCGATTTGTTTAGACTCGTTGCCCGGGAAAATTGGGGAGCGGCCGGTACTATTAGCTTTAAGAATCTTTTTTAATTCCTGATTTGCCATGTCATAGATTTCTTTGGGGGTAGAGTTCTTGTGAGAGGCTAGTGCCGCCATAACTGCTTTGCTATCCTCATCATCGTAATCACTGGCCGGTTCAATCTTTGTGTCAAGAATTGCTGGCATCCCAACTTCTGCGTCAGATGATTTTTCACTCTCTTCCGTTTGCGCCCCCTCAAGCAAACACAAGGGAACCAAAAAATAGGCCGCGTCACATTTTTTCACATCAATTTCATTTTTCTCGTAATCAGCCAATGATTTGGTGTACATTTTTTGGGTTATATCTAGGAGAATAGGATAAAACTCGTCTTCTTCAATCACCTGAAAAGTCTTATCAATCAAAAGATGATAAATATGAAGCATAAGATCAGAAGTTATAAAAACAGCATTGCTGGCATTGCGCTCATACATATCAGAATCGCCAGCCAACTTCTGATAATCCGTCAGCATTTCATCAAAGTCACGGTAAATCATCTCATTGGGATCTAAAGCTTTTTTTGTTTCCAGCGGAGACAAGAAGAATCCAACCTTATCTAGGGCATCAATCTGCGCTTTAGAAAATGGAGCCCCCTCCACCCGCTCAATTAAATCAAAATTGTAGAGTTTAGTAACATCGAGGGCTCCGGCAGAGGAACCAAGAAGTAAAGACAAGGATAAAAGAATACTTACCATTTTAAGCATAAAGTTCCCTCCCCTCCTGACATTCTAGCAGAAATAGAGAAAAAGGGACAGGTCCCCAAGGCTCCTCAGCAAACAGTGTGGTAATTGGAAGCCTGCGACTAAACGTCGCGGCTTCCAATTACC
>JABMSE010000032.1 GCA_013204645.1 Candidatus Saganbacteria bacterium
TCCATGCCGCAGATCGGGCATTTCCCCGGCTTATCGGATGTTATCCAGGGGTGCATACCACTTTGGTAATACAATATTTTTCGTTGCGGCACACGATTGATCGTGTTGTAAGCAAAATAGACTCCGAAAGCCAGCACTCCAATCAAGACAAAGGCTATCAAATATTTTAAATTTTTATTCATTGTTATTGCCTCCTGTTAATTCAACTCCCACTATTCTTTCTAAATCAGCGATCCGCTGGCCTAGCTCAGCCAGCACCTGAAAATATTTTAATTCGCTGTCTTCCAAAACTTTTTGGCTGTTAATCAAGGTTTGGAAATCAACTGTGTTTGCCTGATAAGCAATCGTAGCGGACCTAAGTGCCTGTTCTGCCTGAGGAATGATCTTATTTTTTAACAGGTGCACCAGCCGATTAGCTGAATCAACCTCGACATAAGCATCCTGAACCTCAAAGCGCAGCCAACTTGCGGTATTTTCGTAAGCTGCTTTCGAAACATTGCTTTGATCGCCAGCAGCTGAAATAGCCGAGTTCTTGGCCCAGAACCAAAGCGGCAGATCAACCATAAAGGATGCATCCCAGCCATCTAAACCGGTTGTTCTCATTTCCCTTTGCAGAATTTTGATTTTAAAATCTGGTAAATACTGCATTTTAGCCAAGGTCAGAGATTTTTGGCTTTGTAATACATCATATTCTGCTGCTTTAAGTTGCGGCTGATAAGCGAGGGCCATCTCTTCTAACTCGAATTTGGAAAGATCCGGTACACTAACATCAATACTCTCAGGAATACTTATTGGGGTCGTTGGGTCCCTATATAATAATGTATTGAGCCTAATTTGCGCGGTTTGTCTTTTTTGCTCAAGCGTTATCAGCTCATTTGTCAAAAGTGATAGCTCAATTTTGGCTTTGATTACATCGTATTGAGCCGCCTTTTCTACAACATACTTTGCTTCAACTACCCTGGCAAGACTAGTTAGAAGCTGGCGATTTTCTTGCTTGACCTGAATTAATCGATCCGCTAAAAAGAGTGCATAATAGGCTTTTTTAACGGCTGAAATAATCTCGCTACTTTTGGCCCGATAGTTTTGTCGAGCGACCTCCGCCATGATTTCTCCGCGCTGGCGTTTGAGGACTAATTTTCCAGGAAAGGGAATTCCCTGGGAAAGCCCATACATCCTCATTGTGGCATCAGTTAAGGCTCCGCTTTGGGGCACCTGTTCGTACATCAATTCAAATTGAGGATTAGGCCAAGTAGAGATTGATGATAATTTATCCTGAGCAGCTTCCCATTTATATTTGGCAGCAGCAATCTCAGGGTTTTGCTGCACAGCCTGGTCAACAGCTTGTCTAAGGCTTAAACCCAAGACTGGATTGATTAATATTAATGTAGTAATAGATATAATAAACCAACGCATAAAAACCTCCTTCTTTTAGATAAAAAGAAATAGAAAGCTTATGCGATGGGAGGTGCTGTAGGGGGGTGGTTTATTTTAGCCAGCAGAAAACATTTTGGCAGATAAAAATCTACATAATCGAAAGGAGGCAAATCCTGAAAATAATTTGAAGCACTATTTAAAGGGATTACGACGGTTCCTAAATCAACTTGAGAAAGAGAGCTCTTTGCCTGCATCGATCGCGGAGTCTTTTGCAATCCGATTATCGGGCACTTCTCCCCCTGGTCCGAACAGCAAGCATGGCCTTGAATTGCCATACAGGCCGTTGCCCCAAAATAAACAAAGGCAAAAACAAACAGCAACAAGGCTGCTAAAAATTTATACTTTTTTAGAAACATCTAGATTCCCCTTAAAGATAATAATACACAAAGAACAAAACCTTGTCCAATCTTTCAATCTTATTATCGAATAAACTTGCTCAAATCTTGCATGAATCAAAAAAACTTTCAACCTTATCTTTTATTTCATCTCTTACCTGCCGAAAAACCCGTGTCCCTTTCCCCACCGGATCCTCAATTTTCCAATCAAACCTATATTTTGCAGAAACTAGGGAACAGGAATCACCACAACCCATAGTAATAACATAATCAAGATCGTTAGGAACATCATCAACTCCCTTTGAATAATGGTCAGAGATATCAATCCCAATCTCTTCCATCACCGCAATTGCATCCGGATGAACAAAACCGGCCGGGTGAGAGCCAGCTGAATAAATTTCATATTTATTTTCGGCCAGCTTTTCAGCAAACCCTTCTGCCATCTGCGAGCGACAGCAGTTTCCAATACATAAGAAAAGAATCTTTTTTTTCATTTTTGTAAACCAAACATCCTATCCTTGGTAGATTTAGCCACCCAAACCAAGATAAGCATTAAGGGGACCTCAATTAATACCCCTACCACAGTTGCCAGAGACGCGCCTGAAGCCAGGCCAAAAAGCATAGCCGAAGTAGCAATTGCCACCTCAAAATGATTGCTCGCACCAATTAGCGCCGAAGGTGCAGCATCCCGATATGAAAGCCTTATAAAACGTGCGATAAAATAGGTTAGGCCAAAAATAAAACAGGTTTGAACCAACAAGGGAACGGCAATAAAAAATATAACCAGCGGTTGATTAATAATTAATTGTCCCTTGAAGGTAAAAAGTAGAATCAATGTGATGAGCAACGCCCCAATAGATACGGGGGTAAGATAATGGACAAATTCTTCCTCAAACCACCGAAAACCCTTTTTAGCAATAATCCATTTTCTCGAATAGTAACCCAAGAGCAGTGGCAAACCCACATAGACTAAAACTGACAAAGTAATGGTCTGCCAAGGAATGGGCATATGATTAATTCCCAAAAGCCAGCTACCCAACGGAGCGTAAAGAACCAGCATGGTTAAAGAATTAATCGCTACCATCACCAAGGTAAGACCATCATTTCCTCTTGCCAAATGTCCCCAAATCAAAACCATGGCGGTACAGGGAGCAATGCCCAGCAAAATACAACCGGCAATATATGAGCGAAATAGCGGAACGGTTTCTCCGCTCTTAAGCACTTCAAAGCCTGGAATAAATCCTTTGAAAACAAACCCCAAGAAAAAAGTAGCTATAGCCAACATAGTAAATGGTTTAACACACCAGTTAATAAAAAGGGTAAGCAATACCGGTTTTGGCGATTTACCGGCTTTGACAACCTCTGAAAAATCGATTTTTACCATAATCGGATACATCATGAAAAATAAACAAATAGCAATGGGAATTGAAACCTGATGAATGGAAATTCTATCTAATGTAACGGCTGCCTGAGGGAACAATTTACCAAGGAGGATTCCAACACCAATGCAGCCAATAACCCATAGACTTAGGTATTTTTCGAAAAAACTCAATCTCCGTTCTTCACGAACAATTCTTTCTGCCATAAATCACCTAATAATTTTCACACAAAATCTCATAATAGGCTTGAGGATGTGCGCAAGCCGGGCAGAGCTTCGGCGCTTCTGGCCCTTCGTGCACATAACCACAATTGCGGCAATGCCATTTAACTTCACTGCCACGCTTAAAAACTTTTCCCTCTTTTAAATTCTCTAAAAGTTTGCGATAGCGCTTCTCATGCTCCTCTTCAACTTCGGCAATCTCCTTAAACTGGACAGCAATTTTCTCAAACCCCTCTTCACGTGCGACTTTTGCAAAATCAACATAAAGACTGGTCCATTCTTCGTTTTCTCCATCCGCGGCCGCGGCCAAGTTTTGCGCCGTATCTGCCACAATCCCCGCAGGATAAGCCGCCACAATTTCAACGGCTCCACCCTCGAGCAGCTTAAAAAACCTTTTGGCATGCTCTTTTTCGTTGTCAGCCGTTTCAAGAAAAATAGCGGCGATTTGCTCAAAACCGGCCTTTTTCGCAGCCGAAGCAAAGTAAGTATAGCGATTCCTGGCTTGAGACTCACCAGCAAAAGCTTTCAAAAGGTTTTTTTCGGTTTCAGTTCCTTTTACACTTTTCCCCATAGAATAACACCTCCAAAACTATTTTAATCTTTCCTCTGAAAGATGCAAATGATCGGTTTCGACCTCAACAAAAGCTTCGAAAATTTTCTTAACAAGAACATTTTGAGCTTCCTCAGCAGCTTTTTTATAAAACTCAATTGCCCTTTCTTCCCGAGCATGAGAATCCTCTAAATTTTCTTTATTACTTTCATGACACGCATCATTACCTTGCGGAATATTTTTAAGTTTTAAAATTTTCCTCCAGACACTGGCATGCTCAGCCTCCACCTTGCCCAAGGCTTTAAAAAGAAGCTTCCCTTCGGCACTATCCGTTTTAGCTGCAGCACAAAAATAAAAAGCAGCATTACTTATTTCGACCTGCAATGCATACTCGACATTTCTCTTATCTTTGGCGTTCAAGTTCGCATCAAAGCTAACCTCTGCCTCTTTTGCTTGCTTAATATATTTCTCTTTGGCCCCGCAAAACGGACAGTTAGCCGGTGCACGCTCCCCAATATAAGGATCTCCGCAAATCTCACATCTCCATAACTTAACCATAACTAATATCTCCTTTTATTTAATTTTCTAAAAACTGGCTCTTGTCTGCTCCGCAGATCGGACAAACCCAACTGTCAGGAATTTTGGCAAAACTGGTTCCAGCACTAACCCCATTATCCGGATCGCCCTTGGTGGGGTCATACACATACCCACAAATCTTACAAACGTATTTTTGCATTGGCCCCTCCCCATTTATCGCTTCTGATTCTTTGCCATCCTCTTCCCTTATATAGGTAGGTGCAGTTTTTGGCGCCTTCCCTTTTTTCACATCATGATAGTAGGCGTAGGTCATGGGTTCCGCAGAATTCAAAATTTCTGCGTCAATAACCTTAGCAAAAAAGATAGTGTGGGTCCCACAATCAAATTGATTAACGACCTTAACTTCCAAAAAACCCAATGCATAGTCTAAAACAATTGGGGTACCATCGGCTAAATTTTTAACCTTGATCCCGGAAAATTTATCAAATTCCCGGCCAGATTTAAAGCCAAAGTTGCCAATCAGCTGCATAGGAGCACCTTTTTCAAGGATAGAAACCGAAAATCGACCACTGGCTAAAATATATTCATGGGTAAGGTTATTTTTATTAATACTCACAGCAATGGTTGGCGGCTCCGATGTAATCTGAAAAACCGTGTTGGCAATTTGACCGTTGGGCTTTCCATCCTTTACTGCCGCAATAATGTATAATCCGTAGCTTATCTTATGTAGAGTCTCTAATTTCATTTATATTATTAGCTTTCCGCCTTCCAAAGGCCATGGAGATTACAATATGCTCTGGCAACTAATTTGTTGCCTTCTACGCAAAATTCTGCTTCTGGCGCATCACCAGGTTTTAAGAATTGCTTATAAGAAACACCGTCAACGATTACCTCGATCCATTCTATATAGTGCTTTTCTTCCATGGGATGGGCAACTGCCCCAACTTTTACTTTTGTGCAGCAATCTGATTTTTCAATTACTGGAACGTGTTTCTCTTTCGCTGCATCTGCCGTATTTTCTTTTTGCAATTCCATTGGCTTTCCACAACAAACCAATTCCCCTCCCCCCACATGCAAAACCTCAACAA
>JABMSE010000033.1 GCA_013204645.1 Candidatus Saganbacteria bacterium
GTCTGGACGACTGCTTGCTACGGCCTTCCCCTCAGGTACCCGCGCCCCCTTGATCCCTGGACGGGCTCAAATGCCCCTTCCTCCTCCCTAGATTGAGACCGTCTTCGCAAAAGATATGCTTTGAATCGTTTGTGGAATACGGAAAGCAAAAAGGTGGTCTAAGCCAAAATCAAAGACTGAGCTGTCATATCAGAAGGTTTCGAAAGGTCCATTAAATCAAGGACGGTTACTCCAACATCGGGAATAATTCCGTTTTCCTTTAGTTTTACATCTTTCCCAAGGACCCAAAAAGGCACAGGATTCAGAGAATGTTGGGTGCTTACAATTTCTTTGTCGCTCTTTTTAAAAAACATTTCATCAGCGTTTCCATGATCTGCGGTTATGATAAATACTCCGCCCTTAGCTAGAACAGCCGGCACTAATTTTGCAAGACATTTAGAAATGGCCTCCAGGGCAGCTACGGCAGCTTCTAGGTTGCCGGTGTGGCCAATCATGTCCCCATTTTGGAAGTTATGGACGATTAAAGAATATTTTCCTGATTCTATAGCGCCTAAAGCATATTCAGTCTCCAGATAGGCGGTCATTTCCGGGACCAGATCGTAGCGTTTCCCTTCTTCGGTCTTTTCTTTTAGTTTTAGATCCTGTGCCAGATGCCGATCTTCGCCCGGGAAGGGGGCTGTTCTTCTTCCGGAAAACCAGCCGGTAACGTGGGCGAATTTTTCCGGCCCAGCCAGACGCAACTGTTTAAGTCCAGCCTTGGAAACCACTTCTCCAACTGTAGCTGGGACCTGTTTCTCAGGAAAAGCAGTCAATGCAGCTAATCCTGGATAATATTCGGTCATAGCCACAAAAGTAATATTTGGTATTTTTTTGCGAAGGGCTTGGATTTCATTATAGGTTTCATCATCAATGGGTTTGGTACCTTGTTTATAATTAAAGAATTTCTTGTCGCTTTCACAAAAGGCTGCTGTTAATTGTATGGCACGATCCTGCCGGAAGTTGAAAAAGACAACCGAATCATTTGGACCGATACCTTTATAATCTCCAATAATAGTTGGTCGAATAAATTCATCGGTTTGGCCTCGAGCATAGGAGCTTTCAATTGCTTCTTTCGCGGTTTTTGCCCGATATTCACCTTTCCCATCTACTAGCGCTTTCATAGCTACTAGTGTTTTGTCCCAGGCTGTGTCGCGATCCATGGCAATCTCGCGTCCCATAATCGAAACAATCTTTGCGACATTTTGAAAGTCGAGCTCGGCAATTTTATCCTCTAACATTTTTAAATAAATTTCACCGGCTGCCTTGGGGTTAGTGTCTCTTCCGTCGGTGAATAAGTGAATATCTACTTTTTTTAGTTCCGACTTTTTAGCTAACGTAAGTAGGGCAAACAAATGTGCGATACTGGCATGCACGGTTCCCCCATGGCCTTGCAGGAGCCCTATTAGATGAAGGGTAGAATTATGTTCTTTGCAATTATTGATGGCAGCAAGCAATGCTTTGTTTTTATCAAAGCTTCCATCAGCTATGGCAACATTTACGCGTTCAATGGATTGATAAACAACGCGCCCAGCCCCCATATTAAGATGATTGACTTCGGAATTTCCCATCGTGCCTTTGGGAAGACCTACGGCAAGACCTGAACATTCGAGTGTAGAGTAGGGATGATTTTTAAAAAGATCAGCTAAAAATGGCGCGCGACCTTGTTTTATTGCTTCATAAATGGCATTGCGGCTATCATTTTTCCCTAGCGCAAATCCATCCAGTATACATAAGTAAACGAGTTTACTCGGCATAGGTATATTTTACACTAAAACAATAGATTTGACAAAATAATGCCCTTAAGCTAGAATATAAAATCATGAGATTGGTATTATTAGTCTTTCAGTTAACAATTGCAGTAGCTTTAATCGTTTCAGTTTTGTTGCATACAGCTAAAGGCGAAGGCTTAGGTGGAATTGGCGGTTCGGCAAAATTATTCGGCTCACCCAAAGGTATGGAAAAGGGCCTGGATCGCATTACCTGGGCCTGTGCTATTGGTTTTCTGGCAATTTCTGTAGTCTTGGTTCTTTTAAAATAAAAGGGAGGCAAATATGGATTTGACAAATTTTATAAATTCGCTTGATTTAACCTGGATGGCTATTTGGCCTCCGATTATCAATATGATTGCTGCTTTATTTCTTCTTTTAATTGGTCTTCTGATTGCACGCGGTTTAGGAAATTTAACTACAATGGTACTTAAAGTTATCCAACTTGATAAAGGAGCAGAGCAGGTTGGCTTTAAAACCATTTTGGAAAAGGGTGGACTTAAAAAGAGTGCCTCTGAGCTGGTTGGAAGTTTTATCTACTGGGTTATTGCTTTTTTGGTTATATTCGGTGTTACCGGTGCCTTTGGCCTTCCAATTGGATTAGCTTTGCTTAGGTTTTTTGCCTATATGGGGATTGTTTTGTTGGCAGCTTTAATCCTTGGGGTTGGCGTGTTTATGGCGGGAGTGATTTCAGGGATTGTGAAAATTATTATGGCAAATTTGGGGATAGAAGCTTCGGGAATAGTTTCTCGCGTTATCTTTTATGTAATCATCATTTTTGCTTTTTTAGGAGCTTTGGCTGAGCTTGGTTTCAGTCCGGACTGGACTCCACACATCGGGATCATTCTTGGCATGCCGGCGTTGGCTATTGCTATTGCTTTTGGCTTAGGCTGCAAAGATATGGCTGCCGATTTCCTTTCTAGGCTTTTTAAGGGAAAATAAATATAGTAGAAATGGAGGTGAAAAAACATGATTAAAAAAATCGGATTAATATTAATTGTTACGTTGATATTTGGAGCGATTTCGACTGCTTCCGCGCTTACGGTTTCTCCGAAGTTCTCTTATGTAGGATTTTTGGGAGTAGGTTGCGAGTTTTCTCCTTTGCATCAAATAAGTAAGGATATTGATTTGATGGGAGAAATTAACTGGGAATTCTGGGGATGGAATGGTGGTGCTGGCTTTGTTTATGGGGAATTGAATGCCGTTTATAACCTTCAACCAGTTAAAACCCAAGAAGCTAGCGGAGGATTGGCCCTTAATCCTTATGTTGGTGGTGGCCTAATTTATGGTTTTCCGATGGGAACAGCTTTGGGTTCAGGAAGCTTTGGTGGAGGCCTTGGTTTTGGTCTATTTGGTGGGGTAACCGCTAAATTGAATCCTTATACTTGGTTTGCACAGTTGAAATATGCTACTGTACCTATCACCTTGAATTATCCTGCTCCCTTGCCCTCTATAACTACCAATGCCCTGGGATTAGGTTTTGAAACTGGCATCAGGCTTGAAATGTAATTGTAATTGATTTTTTTGTTTTTCAAAGCCCTTTGAGAGTTTATCTTTCAAAGGGCTTTCTTCTTTTAGGTTGAAATTCACTAAAAAAAACTCAACATTTTAAATTAAGTATTATCGTCGACGAGCCATTGAAAACAAGGCGAACGTAGGAGGAAATTTCATCTGTCTGAGGAGGAGCACTACCTCTTATTATTTAACTGAAGCGACGACGAGTTATGAGATTTCCCCTCAGTGAGTTGCAGTTTTCAAGGCGAGGAGACGCACCTATTGTTTAGAATGACCCAATACTCAATTAAAAATGTTGAGTTTTAAGATTTATGAAGAAGTGCTTGACAAACCCTCACAATATGTTAGATTACGCCTAGAATTAGTTTTGTGAAGTAAAGGGGGTGAGACAAATGAAAAAGCTTCTAGTTTTATTTTTTGTTCTTTCCGTGATCCTTATTCCAACTGCTGCTATGGCGGGTAATTTAGGCGTAGGTGTTTGGGGAAATTGGCCCGTACTTCGCTATAATTTCCCACAAGGGATTTCTGGTAGTCTTGGTTTGGCCTATACCAGCACTGGTGGAACTACCACACTTCCTATTCTAGTAAAGGTAGATTATAACTTAAGGCAGTTTGGAAAAGTTCAGGAAGCTGTTGGAGTATATTATACGACTAACGGTGCAGCCACAGTAACCACAACTATTGGTCTAACTTGGGGAGCTGAAGCAGCTTTAGCTGACAATCTAACGATTGGACCCGATCTTGTTGTCGTTAACTCATCTACGACTGCGGGAGTAAGCACAACCAGGGTATTACCCTCTGTGAGTATTAAGGCAGCGCTTTATTTATAGTGATAGCGGATTTTTTATTTAGGAAAGGCCCTCATTTTTACTTTAAATGAGGGTTTTTCCTTTGAGGAGGTAAGATAAATGAAAAAAATCATTTTGATATTAGGATTAATAGTAATTTTTTCTTCCAATGCTATGGCCATGATTGTTGGCCTGGAAAATGGTTCGCCATACTTACGATTCGCAATTAGTGAAAACCAAGCGATTGATGTTGGTGCAGATTATGCTTCTCTTTCTAATTCTTCCACTACTCAATTGGATATTTGGGGACGTTTTAATCACAAAATTGCTGAGATTGGAGCAGTGACTGCGAGCTGGGCAGGAACAATTGGAGCAAGAGCTGCCCATACTTCTGCCGCTGATACCACCACTATTACATTAATTGGTTTGGTCTCCGCTTCTTATCCCATTGCGGAAAACCTTGTCATTTACGGAAACCTTAACCTTTTTAGCCTAGCCAGTGCCAGCAGCGGAGGAACAAGTACTACGTCATATGCGCTAATCTGGGGTGATACCAATGTATATTCCGGCGTAAGAGTCCTTCTGTAAATTTAAAAATTGTGCTAAAATAGCTTAGTGGTTGGACAAATTTTGTTATTTCTGGCAGCGCTGGTTGTTTCGCTGCTTATAACCTTTCCGGTTTTGTGGGGACTTAATACTTTTAAGTTGTTTCAAGTTATCCGTCCCGAGGGGCCGCGCAGCCATATTGAAAAAAGCCACACCCCTACCATGGCTGGAATCGGTTTTGTCCTTTCGATTATCATCCTCTGCCTGGTTTTTATAAACTATGATTTTGATCCGCAATATCTAGCCTTGATCTTTTTAATCTTGGGCTTTGCTGCAATTGGGCTGACCGATGACCTGCTCAAGGTTTTAAGACAGCAAAATTTAGGACTCAACTTTTGGCAAAAGATAATCTTGCAAACCGTATTAGCTTCGGTTTTTTCTTTATTTCTTTTATGGCTTGGACATAACCAGGATGTGGGTGGATTTTTAATGTTAATCGGATTTTCTAACCCCTTCTTATATTTTTTGCTTTCAGTTTTTATGATTGTGGGGACGGCTAATGCTACCAATTTAACTGATGGTTTAAATGGCTTGCTGGCTGGCACAGCCGGCATTGCTTTTCTGGCCTTTGCGCTGCTTTCGTTAAAACTAGGTATTTATGAAGCCTCATCTTTTTGCCTTATCGCAAGTGGTGCGGTATTTGCCTTTTTGTATTTTAATTTCCCCAAAGCCCGGGCTTTTATGGGGGATGTAGGATCGCTTTCAATTGGCGCGGCGCTGGCAGGGATTGCCATCATTATTCATCAGGAGCTAGTACTAATTATAATTGGGGCGGTTTTTGTGGCCGAAGCCTTGTCGGTTATTTTGCAGGTTATAGCCTTCAAGTTCTTTAAAAAACGTATTTTCAAAATGTCTCCGCTGCATCATCATTTCGAACTGATGGGATATAGCGAAACAAAAATAGTTATTGGCTTTTGGATTGTGGCAGCTATTTTAGGGTTGATTGGAGTTTTTCTTTAATGCAAAAATTTAAAGATAAGAAAATCACGATTTTTGGAATGGCCAAAAGCGGGATTTCTGCTGCAAGAAGGCTTAATGCTCTGGGGGCGAGAGTGTTGATTACTGAAAAAAGGCCTGCTTCCTCTATTGATCAGAACTTAATTTTAGAATTGCAGAAGCTAGGAATTGAGCTAGAGTTGGGTGGGCATAGTGAAAGAGCTCTAGGTTCTACGGATTTGATTGTAGTAAGCCCTGGGGTTCATCTTGATATTCCCATCCTTTGCAAAGCTTCCCAAGAGGAAATGCCTATTATTTCAGAAATTGAATTGGCCTATCAAATATTAAAAAAGCCAATTATTGCCATAACCGGAACCAATGGGAAAACCACCACCACAACCCTTACTTTCGAAATGTTAAAAGCTGGGGGCATCCGGGGGGTCGTGGCGGGCAACATTGGAAATCCGTTAAGTGCTGTTCTGGACGGAGGGCTCGATTATATTGTGGCCGAAATTAGCAGCTACCAGCTGGAAGCAATTCAAGCATTTAAGCCCAAAATCAGTGTTATTTTAAATATTCAGCCCGATCATTTAGCACGCCACAAAAGTATGGCCGAATATATAAAACAAAAATCACGTATTTTTGCCAACCAAACCAGTGATGATTATCTTGTCTATAATCTGGATGACGCTCTCGTTTGCAAAATGGTACAAACGGCAGCGGCCAAGCAAGTGGGGGTTACCAAGTCTGATCCTAACATTTTGGCCCTAAAGCCCTCTGAAATTAAAATCCCCGGAAGGCACAATCTGGAAAATGCCCTGGCAGCCGCCCAGGTTGCTTATTTGTGTGGAGTAAGTCGCGAAAAAGTGGCAGCTGTTTTACGCGCTTTCCCTGGGGTAGAACACCGCATTGAATATCTGACGAAAATTGATGGAGTGGAATTCTATAATGATTCCAAATCTACTAATCCTGATTCAACCCTAGTTGCACTTGAAACTTTTGCTCATCGAAATGTTGTTCTTATTCTGGGGGGGCGCGATAAAGGAAGTGATTTGAGCTCTTTGTGCAAAAAGATTAAAGAAGGGGTTAAGAGTGTTGTGTTGCTGGGAGAGGCGGCCTCTCGTTTTTCGAAGGCCCTTGAACAATCTGGATATACAAAGATAAAACAGGTTAATTCTATTAAAGAAGCAGTTAAATCTGCTTCTAACCTGGCAAGTTCCGGTGATATCATACTTTTGTCCCCGGCCTGTTCTAGTTTTGACATGTTTGCTAATTTTGAGGAAAGGGGAAGGGCGTTTAAAGAATGCGTAAACCAAAAATAGACTATCTATTGCTTTTTTCGGTCCTGGCCTTAACAGCCATTGGTTTGATCATGGTTTTTTCCGCCAGCCCCACGATGGCACTTAAACTAGGGGACAGCTACTATTTCATTAAGAGACATATCCTTTATTTATTGCTGGGATTTGCGGCTGCATATTTTGGGGTTCGCTTGGATTTATCAGTTTTAAAGAAGTGGTCCGGATTAATCTTGTTTTGTTCTGTTCTCCTTTTGTTCGTTGTATATATTCCGGGTATCGGCAAAAGAATAAGTGGGGCACAACGCTGGATTGATCTGGTTATATTTTCCTTTCAACCTGCCGAGTTAATTAAATTTAGTATAGTCTTATTTTTGGCCAATATGCTATCTAAAACGAAAGACAAAATCTCGGATTTTTTTCGAGGGCTGCTGCCTCCGCTTATTGTGGTTGGATTAATTATGGTGCCTATTATTGCTCAACCAGATCTTGGAACCGCTATTTGTATTTCTGTCACAGCATTTATCATGTTGTTTTGTGCTGGAGCTAATCTTTGGCATTTGATGTTTGTGGGTGGATTGGGAATAGCTTCGATCATTGCATTATCGTTTAGCAGTCCCTATCGGATGAGAAGGATGGTTGCCTTTATTAATCCTTGGAAAGATCCCCAGGGCTCAGGTTTTCACATTATCCAATCTCTTTTGGCAGTTGGCTCAGGGGGTTTTTGGGGGTTGGGTTTGGGTGCTTCCCGGCAGAAATTCTTTTATCTTCCTCAGCAGTTTACGGATTTTATTTTTGCCATTCTTTGTGAGGAATGGGGGTTTATTGGCGCTCTGGTCGTAATACTTTTATTTATACTTTTTGCTGTCCGGGGAACAAGAATTGCCTTGACAGCAAAAGATCAATTTTGCTCACTCTTAGCTGTTGGGTTGGTTTCCTGGTTAACCCTTCAGGCCCTTATTAATATTTTGGTTGTGCTGGGGCTGCTTCCCACCACCGGTATTCCCCTTCCTTTTATAAGTTATGGCGGTACGGCTACTATCATTAATTTGTTTTCCGTGGGAATTTTATTAAACATTTCGCTGCAGGAAAAAATAAAGTGAAAATCGCAATTGTTTCCGGAGGGACTGGAGGACACATCTATCCTGGCATTGCCATTGCTGAGGAGATTAAAAAGCGTGATCCTCTCGCCCAAGTCTTATTTATCGGATCGAAAGAGGGACTTGAAAAAGACATAGTTGCCAAAAAAGGTTATCGACTAAAATTGATCCGTTCCCGGGCCCTGCTTCGAAAATTATCCTACAAAGCTGTTTCTTCTCCCTTTATTTGTGGTATTGGTTTTTTTCAGGCCCTTTTTATACTTAATACCTTTTCCCCTAAGGTCCTGGTTTCAACTGGGGGATATGCCAGCCTTCCGGCTGTTTTAGCTGCTAAGCTGCTTTCTATACCAATTTTTGTCTGTGAGCAAAATGTTTTGCCTGGGATGGTTAACCGTTTTTGTGCAAAAATAGCAAAAAAAGTTTTTCTTTCTTTCCCGGACTCTCTCACCTATATTAAAGGAGAAGTTGTTGGGAATCCTGTAAGACCCCAAATAATAGCTGCTGATGCAAAAGAGGCACGGCAAAAATTAAATCTTAGAACTGATAAAAAGGTTGTATTAGTAATGGGAGGGAGCCAGGGATCAGAAAAAATAAATCAGGCTGTTGTTGCTTCGATTCCTAATTTGCCCCAAGACGTATATGTTCTTCATATTGTTGGGCACCGCGATTTTTGCGCGGTAAACAGTTCTATTTCGGCTAGAGATTTAAATAATTATAAGGCAGTTGCCTATATTGATGATATGGCAGTGGTCTTAGCAGCTGCGGACCTGGTTATAAGTCGCGCTGGCGCCACTGCTATATCAGAATTTTTGGTGCGAGGATTACCCATGGTGCTGATTCCCTTTCCCTATGCAGCGAGTGACCATCAAAGCTTAAATGCTAATAGCATTTCAAAAATGGGGGCGGCAATCGTGATTGCTGATTCCGATTTTACCGCCGAAAAATTTATAAAACTTGTATCGGATTCAAGTATAAACTATGCTAAAATGGGTAAGGCTGCACAGGCGCTGGCTAAACTAGATGCCTCAGAAAGGATTGTAAATTCAATTTATGCCTGATTTAGATATGGACCGTGCGAAAAACATTCACCTCGTAGGTGTTGGTGGATGTGGAATGTCTGGCATTGCTAAAATCTTATTTGAGATGGGTTATAAGGTCAGCGGATCTGATATACGTGAGGGACCCAATACCATGCGCCTAAAAGATATTGGGGTTAAAACCTTAATCGGGCACGAAGCAGCTAATGTGCGTGATGCTGATGTTTTAGTTTATTCTTCGGCAGTTGATTTTAAAAACCCTGAACTCATTGAAGCCCAGGCTAAAGATATTCCTATTATTAAAAGGGCTGAAATGCTTTCCTTCCTTATGAACCAGAGCAAAATTAAGATTGCCGTTGCTGGAACCCATGGTAAAACTACCACCACTGCCATGATTGCTAAGGTTCTCGATTCCGGTCGGTTTTCCCCAACCTATTTTATTGGATGCGATATGGATTATGTGGAAGGGAATGCTCGCTTGGGAAATGGCAAGTTTGCTGTGGCAGAAGCGGACGAATCTGACAGCTCGTTTTTGCACCTTTCTCCAACGGTTGGAATAATTACCAATATTGAAGATGACCACATGGAGCGTTTTGGCTCCATGGCAAATCTCTTGGAAACTTTTCATAAATTTGCCGAGGGTGTTTCCAAGGAGGGTTTTATCTTAATTGACGGTAGTGATCCTAATAATTTAGATTTGATGAAACGGGTTAAAGCCCGCTTCGTCACTTATGGATTAAGTGGTGACGTTTTATATAGCGCTAAGGATTTGCAGTTTAAGAATTTCAGTTCGCGCTTCAAGCTTTTTCGGGCTGGTATTTTGCTGGGGGAGGTTGAGCTTTCTGTGCCGGGTTGGCAGAATGTTTTGAATAGTTTACCGGTTTTTGCCATTGGTTTTGAATATGGCCTGGATTTTAATTCAATTTCCGCAGCCTTGCGTACCTTTGTGGGAGCCCGGCGTAGATTTCAGACCGTCGGACAGGAAAAAGATATTCTTATCATTGATGACTATGCCCATCATCCAACTGAAGTTCGCGCTACTTTATCGGCTGCTCGATCAGGCTGGCCAGGTCGGCGTATTATTGCTGTTTTTCAACCACATCGTTTTAGCCGTACCCTGCTTCTAAAAGATCGGTTTGCTAAGGCCTTCTTCGATGCGGACAAAATCATTATTACCGATGTTTATGCGGCTTCGGAAAAGCCCATTCCAGGAATTTCGGGGAAAAGCATTTCTGATAAAATTTCAGATAAGGATGTTGTCTATATTGCCAGGAAGGAAAAAATTGTTGAACACTTAATGCAGGAAATAAAAAGCGGTGATATTGTTTTAACCCTGGGGGCCGGGGATATTTATACGGTAGGACGAGAAATCTTAGCCCGCCTAAGGATGCAGAAATGAGATTTCTACGTAACGAGCCATTAAAAAAACATACCTCATTTAAGATCGGTGGCCCGGCAGATTATTTTTGTGTGCCCAAAAACATAGACGAGCTGTGCCAGGCGCTGATTTTTGCAAAGGAGAGATCTTTGGCCATTACGATTCTTGGGGCAGGTTCAAATTTACTGGTTTTAGATAAAGGGTTTCGCGGCTTAGTAATAAAATTAGCCGGAATGCAAAATATGATTAAATTTGATGGTACCGTGGTTGAGGTTGGAGCAGGGGTTAGACTTCCCCGCCTAATTAATGCCCTGGCGAAAAAAGGAGTGGGAGGCCTTGAGTTTTTGGTAGGCATTCCGGGTTCGGTAGGTGGAGCTGTTTTTATGAATGCTGGTGCTTGGGGAAAGGACATCGGGCGTTATGTTTTGGCTATTAATGTTATCGACTTTAAAGGCAATCAAAAAGTAATTAAAAAAAATAAGTTAAAATTTGTCTATCGCGGCTGCAAAGTAGCAAATTGTATTATAACCAGTGTGCTTTTAAGGCTTTCAAAAAAAAGCAAAAAGGCCATCCATAAAAAAATGGTACAATACCTAGCTAAAAGGAAATCAAGTCAACCTTTGGGGGTTCCAAACTGCGGATGTGTTTTTAGAAATCCCAAGGGGAATTTTGCCGGAAAGCTAATTGAAGAAGCAGGGGGGAAAGGTTTACGCATTGGAGATGCACAGGTATCACTAAAACATGCTAATTTTATTGTGAATTTAGGGGAAGCCAAGGCTTGTGATGTTATAAGGCTCATGACCAGAATAGAGAAAGCAGTCTATACTGCTTCAAAAATTACGCTTGAGCCCGAGCTCAAAATTATGGTAAAATCCTAAAATATGATTTCAAAAGAGAAAACACGAGAACTTGAGAAGATGGCCCGTCAACTTCGGCGTCATATTATTGAAATGACCTGTGCTGCCGTCTCTGGTCATCCGGGGGGGGCTCTTTCGGCCGCCGATATGGTAGCTGCTTTATATTTTTATAAGCTGCGCTATAATTCTCAAGATCCATCTTGGCCCGAGCGCGATCGTTTCGTGATGAGTAAAGGGCATGCGGCACCAGTTCTTTATGCTGCTTTAGCTGAGGCTGGTTATTTCCCAAAAAAATACTTAAAGACCTTACGCCAGCTTGGAAGCTCTCTTCAAGGTCATGTAGATATGTTATCGGTGCCGGGAATTGAGATGTCAACTGGCTCCCTAGGGCAGGGGCTTTCTGCAGCTAACGGCATGGCACTAGCAGCGCGGATTGATAAAAAAGATTATCATGTCTATTGCATGTTGGGAGATGGAGAATGTCAGGAAGGCCAGGTGTGGGAAGCAGCCATGACCAGCGCCCACCATAGATTGGATAATTTAACCGTTATGGTTGACCGAAATAAATATCAAATTGATGGTAAAGTTGAGGACATTAAAAATATTGAGCCCTTTGCTCTTAAATGGAAAGCATTTGGATTTAATGTTTTATCTTGTGACGGACATAATATGAAAGCTATTATTGAGGCACTTGATAGGGCGACTGACTTTAAGGGTAAACCTACGGTTATAATTTGTGATACGGTTAAGGGTAAAGGGGTTTCTTTTATGGAAGAAAATCCCCTAAGTTACCATGGCAAGGCTCCCACGCCCGAAGAAGAAAAAAAAGCTTTGGAGCAGCTTTGCCACATAGAGGAATTTAAAATATGAATGAAAAAAAACTTGTTGCCACCCGGGATGCTTATGGGAAAGCTTTAGTTTTGCTCGGAGAGCAGAACCCGAATATTGTGGTATTAGATGCTGATTTAGCAGCTTCTACTCGGACTTCCATGTTTGCTAAGGAATTTCCCGAACGTTTTTTTGATATGGGGGTTGCCGAGCAGGATATGATTAGTACGGCTGCGGGCCTAGCTGCTAGTGGTAAAATTGCCTTTGCTTCAACTTTTGCTGTTTTTGGGGCAGGTCGTGCCTGGGACCAGATTAGGATTTCTGTTGCTTATACGCGGCAAAATGTGAAGATTGTCGTAACCCATGGAGGCATTACAACCGGAGAAGATGGCGCTTCTCACCAGGCCAATGAGGATCTGGCCATAATGCGTGCCATCCCTAATATGACGGTTATAGTTCCAGCGGATGCGATTGAAACAGAAAAAGTAATTAAAACTGCCGCTCTTTTTTACGGGCCAATGTATATTAGACTGAGCCGCGGCAAAACCCCTCTGGTTTATGAAAGTAAAGATGGCGACTTTAAAATTGGAAAAGGGATCGTCATGCGAAAGGGGAGGGACGTTACTATTTTTGCTTGTGGTATTATGGTTGATAAAGCTCTTGACGCGGCCCTTGCCTTGGAGGCTTCCAAAATAGATTGTCGGGTGGTTAATCTTCATACGATCAAACCGATTGATAAAGAATTGATTATTGAATGTGCAAAGGAGACTTCTGCGGTTGTAGTTGCTGAAGAGCATTCAATTATCGGTGGACTAGGCAGCGCGGTGGCTGAGGTTTTAGTTGAAAATTGTTGTGTGCCCATGGCAAGAATTGGCGTATCTGACATGTTCGGTGAATCGGGAAAGCCCGAAGAGTTGTTGGTAAAATATGGACTCACCAGCCAAAAAATTGCCAGCGCTGTCCTAAGCGTTTTAAAAAGGAAGTTATGAACCGACCTCCCTGGAATGATTACTTCATGAAAATAACGCAGGATGTCTCCGAACGAGCGACCTGCGTTAAACGTCAAGTTGGGGCTATTGTTGTAAAAGATAATCGCATCCTTTCTTCTGGTTATAATGGTGCCCCTAAGGGATTTGAGCATTGCACAGAAAAAACCTGTATTCGCAGGCAGATGGATATTCCTTCAGGAAGGCGACATGAGCTTTGCCGAGGGTTGCATGCAGAACAAAATGCAATTATTCAAGCAGCCTGGCATGGAGTTAAGATTTCCGGATCTACGATGTATTGCAATTATCAGCCCTGTGCCATATGCGTAAAGATGATTATTAATGCGGGGATCACAAAACTAGTTTATTCGGGGGGCTACCCAGACGAGCTTGCACGGCAATTGTTAAAAGACAGTAAACTGGAGGTAGAGAAATATGAAAAATAAAATAAAAGCCGGGTTTTTGGGGCCCGAAGGCACCTTTTGTGAAGAAGCGAGTAAAATATATGCAAAAAGAATTGAGGGAAAAGTAGCGTTCATTCCCTATACCACCATTCATGATCTCTTGTTTGCGGTTGATCGCGGTCGTTTGACCGAGGCCATTGTTCCAATTGAAAATTCAATTGAGGGCACAGTTGGGATTGTAACGGATATGTTAGTGAAAGATGTAGCGCTTGTTATTCGCCAGGAAGTTGTGCTTGATATCTCTCATTATTTGATCGCCCAAAGGGGTGTTAATTTGAAGGATGTCACGGATGTGATTTCTCATCCCCAGGCCCTTGACCAATGCAAGGATTTTTTGCGCAAAAAACTCCCAAAGGCAAAACTCCATTTATCCTATAGCACTTCCAACGCCGTAAAACAGGTTGCAATTTCTTTAGGGGAGAGGGTGATTGCCCATGGCAGGGTCAAAGGCCGAGTTTTTGCCGCCATCGGAAATAGAAACTCGGCAAAACTTTACGGATTAAATATCCTGGCCAGGAAAATTAATGCAAAAGATAACCAAACGCGCTTTGTTGTTTTGGCTAAAAAGGATCATCCGCCAGCGAAAAAAAACAAAACATCAATTGTCTTTTCCATTCGAAGTGATCGACCGGGTGGGTTACATGATGTCCTAGCAGTCTTTGCAAAGCGCAATATTAATCTAACAAAGATTGAATCCCGCCCTTCTAAAAGGGCACTTGGGGATTATTACTTTTTTGCTGATATGCACGGACACCGCACAGATCGAGTGCTGGCCCAAGCGCTCCAAGAGATCAAGAAAAAGACATCGTTCTTTAAGCTTTTGGGGTCCTATCCGAGAAAATGACAAATGATGGTATCCGCAACATAGTGCTCGAGGGAGCTATGTCTTGTTTGGTTATTGTATCTTGCTATCTTGTATCTTGTCCTAGAAAGGAGTAAAATTAATCCATGTCAAACAGGGGATCTCATTTTTTAGAGGGATTGATGCTTGGTGGCTTGTTGGGGGCAGCCATTGGCATTCTCTTTGCTCCTTCTGCTGGTGAGAAACTAAGGATAAAAATAAGAGGGATATTAAAAGAAATGGATTTGGAAGAAATCCTTAATCAATTTGGGGAAGCTTTTGACGAAGGCTTACAAGAAACAGAAAGAGTCCAAAACGAGATAAAGGAGGAATAAATCATGCTTTATACTTATTTGATTAACATTTTAATTGGCTGTGCTATTTTACTTTTGATAGCGATGGTCGTGTCAGTTATTCAGCTAATCTATATACTAAATGATGCCCGTCAGGTCTCGAAAGAATGCAAGGATAAGTTCCTTGTCCTCACATCGGTTGTGGATATTGCGTCGGTTTTTTTGAATGGACTTGGCCTTTTCAAAAAACGGGTAAAAAAAAAGTAGAAACTGAAAATTTAAGCTTTGTGGCCGTAGTTGCTGGCATTATTAAAGGGGTTTCTGTTTTAGTAAAAGAGAAAAGGAGGGAAAGCTAATGGGTAAATTTGTAAGAAACTTAACATTGGGTGGGGTTGTTGGTTTTGTAATTGGTCTTCTTTTTGCTCCACAAAAGGGGGAGAAGACACGCAAAAAACTAGCTGATTCTTTGGAGAAGGGTAAGGAAAAATTCGAAGAAATCAAGGAAGAAATTTCCAAGGAAATAAAAGAAGAAGAAGAAACACAAGAACAAGAATAGCCCCCTTATATTTATGGCTAAAAACAACATTGATTCTCTTCTTGAGAAGTCGCTTCTTTCTCTTGGCATCAAAGAGAAGCTCGCTTACCGGGTTGATATTTCAAAAAGAAAAGACCTGGGTGATTATGCCACAAATGTAGCAATTCTTGCGGCCAGCAAGCTTTCCCAAAAACCTCTGGAATTAGCCTCAAAAATTGCCAAAAAGATTGTTACGCTCGATTCAGAGGGGATCTTTTCCAAAGTTGATGTTGCTAAGCCAGGATTTATAAATTTTACCCTTTCTCCTTCCTATCTTTTTCAAACCCTCTCTAATATCCATGACCAAGATCATGCATGGGGAAGGAAAAAACAGAAAACAGGAGAAAAAACATTACTTGAGTTTGTCTCAGCCAATCCCACTGGTCCTCTACATGTAGGTCATGGTCGGTGGGCTGTGATAGGAGATAATATTGGCCGATTGCTTAAGGCGGTCGGTGTAGAGCTTGACACAGAATTTTATATTAATGATGTAGGGCGCCAGGTTAATCTATTGGAGGCGTCAGTTAGAGCCAAAAGAGAGGGACAAGGGGTTCCAATAGATGGTTATGGTGGATCCTATATAGTAGAGATCGAAGGTAAAACGCAAAAGGAAATGCTGGATTACTTGCTCAATCAACAGCGCCAAACCCTTGACAGATTAGGTGTTAAATTTGACAAATGGTTTCCTGAAAGCACCCTACATGACGGCAAAAAGATTAAGGAGGCCATTTTAAAACTTTCTAATTCCGGATTGACTTACAAAAAAGATGGTGCCCTTTGGTTTAAATCAATCGAATTTGGCGACGACAAGGATCGAGTGCTAATTCGAGAAGACAAAAATAGCACTTATTTTGCGGCAGATGTTGCCTATCATCTTGATAAATTTGATCGCGGATACAGGTATTTGATTGATATCTGGGGAACTGACCACCATGGATACGTTAAACGATTAAAATCAGCCATGAAAGGACTAGGAACCCCAGTTGAAAATTTTGAAATTATTATTGGCCAACTTGTTACGTTGTACCGCGGATCCGAGCCGGTTCGCATGTCAAAACGTACCGGAGAGATGGTTACCTTAGAAGAAGTCATTGATGAGATTGGAGCTGACGCCACCAGATTTTTCTTTTCGGCAACCGATGTCAATTCCCATCTTGATTTTGATTTAGAACTAGCTAAAAAGAAAAGCAGTGATAATCCAGTTTATTATTTGCAGTATGCACATGCGAGAATGTGTAGTATATTAAAAAAGTCTGCTCGGGGTCCGACGTCGAATGAGCAAGTTGATTTGACTAAATTGGATCATCCTGCAGAAAGAGAACTAATGGTTAAGTTGCTGGTGTGGCCAGAGGTGGTGGATCAGGCTGCACGACTTCGGCATCCCCACCGCATAACTGAATACGGAAAGGAATTAGCAGCTCTTTTTCATTCCTTTTATGAAAAATGCAAAGTGCTGGGTAATCCTGCTCGATTAGTTTTGGTTGATGCTTCTCGAATAACTTTGCGAAATGTGTTAGAATTACTGGGAATTTCAGCCCCAGAAAGGATGTAGCTTAAATTGAAATACGCATATTTTAAAGGTAAAATTGTTCCCTTTGAGCAGGCCACAATTAGTATCATGACCCATGCTTTTAATTATGGCACTGGTGTCTTTGAGGGCGTCCGTGGCTACTATAATACCGAACAGGAACAAATGTATATTCTAAAACTAAAAGAGCATTACCAGAGGCTGTTGCTTTCCTCTAAAGCCTTACATATTAAAGTTGACGAGACCCTATCTGATTTAATCGCGATAACCATCGAGCTGGTGCGAAAGAATGGGTATAAAAAAGATGTGTATATCCGGCCACTAGCCTATAAATCGGAAGAAAAGATTGGTTTAGGATTGCATGGTATTGAGGACGATGTAGCAATTTACCTAGCTCCTTTTGGCAATTATTTAGATGTTTCAGCGGGCATAAAAGTTTGTATATCCAAATATAGGCGTATCAGCGAGCATTCTATGCCAGCAGGGGCAAAACTAACTGGAACTTATTTTAATTCATCGCTGGCAAAAGCAGAAGCCATTGGGAAAGGCTATGTTGAAGCCATTACTTTATCACATAAGGGAAATGTAGCAGAGGGTAGTGGGGAAAATATTTTTATGGTTAAAAATGGTAAATTAATAACCCCTCCTTTGTCGGATGATATTTTGCCAGGGATCACTCGTCAGGTGATCATGGGGTTAGCCAAAAAAGAATTAGGCATTGTAACTTTGCAAAAATCATTTAAACCTGCCGCACTTTACAAAGCAGACGAGTTGTTTTTTTGTGGAACTGGAGCCCAAATTTCGCCCATTATTCAGGTAGAAAAGAGAAAGATCGGAAATGGCAAAATTGGTCCGATTACCGCAAAACTTCAGGAAATCTACTTTAAGGCCGTCCGTGGGGAGATTCCGAAGTATCGCAAGTGGTTAACTCCGGTTTAACTCATCCCCTATCCCTCTCGATTTTCCCAGTAGAAAAACCCTCAAAAAAGTACTATAATTCCATTACTACTATGCGCAAGATTATAATATTTATTTTTGCTCTTTTTACCCTCTTTTGTGGATCTTCTTTTGCTGCGGTATATTATGTGGACGCGGTTAATGGGGATAACAGTTATACTGGCGGTTCTGCTGATCCTTGGAAGACTATTACCTATGCCTCTACTACCTCAGCTTCTGGCGATACTATCAATGTTGCGGGCGGAACCTATGATACAACTCTGGGTGAGGTCTTTCCCATAGATTTAGGTGAGAATAGGCAATATCTAGCAGAGGTAACTGGCGTGGCAACCATTGAAGGAATAAACCATGTCGTGGATATAGACACAGATAGCGTTATTGATGGCTTTAAAATTATTGGCATGGAGGCTGCGTATACCATTGGAATAGATGTTGATGGATATAATGTCCAAATTAGGAACTGCATTATTGAGGGAACTAATGTTGAGGAAGGCTACGGCATCAACATTGGTGATAATCAAGGGGCTTACATTACATCCACTGAAGTTTCAAATGTTTATGCTGGAATAAGGATGGGTGAGGCCAGTCCAGCCTATGCTACTACGATTGAGGCATCAACTTTTCATGATTGTGGTCAATATGGCATTTATGTCGCAAATTTCGAAGCCCGGGTGAGGATAATTCAGAATTTCATTTACAATTGTACTCTTGAAACAAATGCAACCGGGATAAGTTTAGGCCGACCTAATCAAGGCAATCGTTATGTGGATGTAGAGCAAAATACACTGGTAAATAACACGAGGGGAATTTACTTGAATAATCCGTCTTCCACTTACGCTACCGTAAAAAACAATATTATTTGTGCGAACCAGTTTCCTAATGATCGGGCGGATAGTCTGACTGGGATTTCTGTTTCTGGGGGCAGCGTTTCCAATAGTTATAATAATCTCTGGAATCTTTTTACAGATTATTCTGGTGATGTGTTACCTGCTGCAACTGATCTCCGCTCTTATCCTTGTTTTGTGGATCCAGAAAACTATGACTTTGACTTGTATGGAAATTCTCCTTCTATTGGGGCAGGGGATGGTGGCGTAAATATAGGTGCATACACTGGGGCGGGGTCAGTGCTCTCACCTTATAATATCACTGCTTATGTTGATTTTGATAATGGAACAGATGATACCAGTCATGGAGGGGGGCCCGGAACAAATGCTTATAAAACCGTAACTTTTGCTAATCGTTACACTGTGACCACTATGAATATTGCGACCGGCACCTATTCAACCACTGAAACAATCGAACTATGTGACGCAAAAACCCTAGTCGGCCCTGCATCATCTGGGACAGCAACTCTTGAATGTACAACCAGCGGAAGCAATGTTTTAGAAGGACATTACAACGCTGCCATCTCGCTTCTTGACGTAGAATTTACTGGAAGTGGATATGGTATATACATTACGGGTGCCAATGCCGATATAAATTATTCAAATATTTTTGGCGATAGCAATGGATATGGTATTTATTTTCAAGGATATTCAGGGTCTGGATTAAATTGCGGGGGAACTGTTGCTACTTGCGAAGTCTACAACACTGACTATGGAATCTATCTTCGTGGATACACTGGCACGCATTCACCGGTAACTATTGAGACCTCAACTATTTATAGCAACGATACAGCCAATATCGATCTTCGTGACTGGGGAAACTTGGTTACTGTCTTTCGAAATACAATTCGCGACGCTACTACTGGGCACGGGATATATCTTGATGACGGAGATAATGGGGGGGTAACGGTTAATCGCAATACCATTGTAAATAACAGAAATAATATTTATGTTAATGATAGTGAATCTGATTATGTCACTATTAAAAACAATATTATTTGCGGCCCTCCTGGATTAGACCGAGGTCCTGACTATGATAATTCTTCTAGATATGGTATTTATGTTTCTAGTAGTACTCATACTATTTCCAACCGCTATAATGATTTTTGGAATAACTGGGATGATTTATATAATGCTACAGCAGCCACATCTGAGATTACTTCATATCCATTGTTTGAGAATCCGGGTAGCAATGATTTTGACTTATGTGTTGGTTCGGCGTGTCTTTCAGGGGGAGATCCGGGGGATGGCTCTCCCAATATTGGAGCCTATGATGGATCCGGAGAAACTTCCCCCTATCGCACAACTTCCTATGTGGACATAGCGCAAGGAACTGATGCTACCACCCATGGCAGCGGTCCTGGTACCGACGCTTATGAAACAATAACCTTTGCTAACAAATATACTTTAAACACTATGAATGTTGCCACAGGCAATTATCCCACTTCAGAAGCAGTAGAATTAAATGAAAACAAACACATGGTTGGGGATGGTAGCGGTTCAACCACTTTAGAGTGTACAACAACCAACACAAGTGTGTTAGTTTTGGGTAAGAATATAACCTTAGAGGGGATAAGCGTTGAATTTCCTGGCACTGGCTACAGTGGCCACGGTATTTATGTCATAGGCGCTAATGCGGATATAAAAAACTGTTCGGTTTATAGTACCTCTGGAGATGACCAAGGAGACGGTATACATTTTACTGGAGATACAGATGAAGGATTTGAAACTGGCGGCAGAGTTTCGACCTCTGAAGTCTTTGATTGTGATAATGGAATTATTCTTTATGATTTTAATAGTACCACGGCTGTAACTGTTGAAGGTTGTACTCTACGTAACAATGCTAATTCTAACCTTTATATCTCCAGCTGGGGCTCCCCCGTAACCGTCACTCGCAATATTGTGCGCGACGCCTATGAATATGGTATCAGTGGCCCTGTCGGTTATGGGATAGGGATAAGTGGTATGAGTAGCGGGAGCAGGTATGTTCTGGTTGATAAAAACACCTTGGCGGGTAATCTTCATGGTATATATTTAGCCAGTAGTAGTTCAACGTATGTTACTTTACAAAATAATATTGTCGTAGGCGGTAGGGCTCCCGATCGGCGCCCAGATGTATATAATGGACTTTATGGAATATATCTTAATAGCGGATCAGTAACCCATACCTACAATTGCGTTTGGAACAATTTAGATGATTTTTCTGGTTTAACCGCTGATTCATCAGAAATAACTCAATATCCAGAATTTGAAGATCCCTGGAATAATGATTTTGATCTATACACTGGATCCCCATGTATTGGAACTGGTACTCCAGAAGGAACGGCTCCTAATATGGGGTCTTATCAAGGTTCTGGTGTAGGGGCTTCTCCTTATCGCTCTGTTTCATACGTTGATATAGCTAGTGGAACAGATAATGTTAATAATGGAGGCGGGGTGGGTGCAGATGCATATAAAACCTTTAGTTTTGCCAATAAATACTCAACCGGTACGATGAATTTTGGATCGGGTCTTTACACCGAAGCTTCCACTACTGAGCTCTGTGTTGGAAAATATATTGTAGGAGGAACAGACTCTGGCGGAGCAACCCTTGAATGTAGCACAAGCGGATATAATGCGTTAGAGATGACGCGTAATTCTACGACAGAGATCTTTGGCATAAAGTTTTATGGAGGAGGGCGCGGGATTGATATCAATTCCGAAAATGCTCATGTCAGACAAGCTACAATTTATGGAAACAATAATGGTGTGGGTATATATTTTGGTGGGCAGCAAGAAGCGGCTGAATATTCTCACGAAACTGGAGGACGCATATCAACCTGTGAAGTGTTCAATACTGATACAGGAATTTATCTTTATTCTTATACTGATGCCGAGGAAGAATTTGGTTCTGCTATAACTATTGAGGGATCCACTTTATATGATAATGACCTAAGAAACATATATGTTTTAGCTTGGCCCGCAGCAGTTACAATAATAAAAAATATTATTCGAGATTGCCCAAGCGGAAACTTAAGTTCAATGTATGCCGGCTTAGCTATTGACGATATGCAAGACAGTCAACCAGGCAGTGTAACCGTTGATCGAAATACAATTGTTAAGAATTTGTGGGGGATATTATGCGACCACGATGATTCAGATGTGACGATTATCAAAAATAATATTGTTAGTAATAAGCCTGATGATGGTACCCCTGCTTCGGGCAGTTATGGTGTATATGCTAATAATTCTACGATAGATAATACCTACAATGATCTGTATGGCAATGAAACAGATTACTCTGGCGCAAGTGCCGGAACCGGCTCAATTGCTTCAAACGCTGATTTTGAGGATGAAGCTAATGATGATTATGAACTCACTTCTTCTTCGCCTTGTATTGATACCGGCGATCCAGCCACTGAACTTGATCCAGACGGTACCCGTGCAGATATGGGAGCCCTTCCTTATTATCATAGCCTAACAGTTAACTTAGTTGCGCCCGATGGTGGAGAAACCTGGGAGGTTTCTTCCACTCAAACTATTACCTGGGAAACTACTGGCTCACCGGATACAATTAATTTGTATTACACGAGTACCGAGGCAGTAGCCTACCAGGTAATTACAAGTGAAGTATCTGACACGGGAACATACTCTTGGACGATTCCAAATGATCCAACCACCGAGGCATTGGTCCAGGTGGAAGCAAAAATAGGCTTGGTTATGGCTACGGATGAATCAAGCAGTACTTTTACAATTTCTGATGACATTGCTCCCACTGTTTCAAGCATAACTCTTCGTGATAGAACTACTTTGACCACACAATATACGAATGATTCAACTATTTCCGTTGAAGCATCCGGGGTATCTGGAAGTCCTACCCAGATGCTTATGTCAGAGGAAGCTAGCTTTACAGGAGTTAGCTGGGCAAGTTATGCTAATCCAACCACTTTTGGGGTAAGTAGTGGGGATGGGACTAAAGAGGTCTATTATAAACTACGGAATGGAGCTTTGACAGAATCATCAACGGTTGACGCCAGTATCATTTATGATGCTACGGCCCCCAGTACTCCCACGCTTGTAACTCCAGGGGATGGGATAGAAACAACTGATAGTACCCCACTTTTAACTTGGGAGGCCTCAAGTGATAGTTTGTCTGGGGTGGCAAGTTATGAGATAACAATTGATACAACAGTTGCAACGCAGGGGGCTACCACAACTTACACCAGTGGAGGTTTAGCCGATGGTCTGCATACCTGGGAAGTTCGAGCAAAAGATAATGCACAGAATTGGGGAAGTGCACCTACTGCTTTTACTTTTACACTGGTCAGTGTTCCAACTTGCGAAAGCTTGATTTTGCGCGATAGAACAACCGACAGCACTCAATACACTAATGATAGTATTATATCTGTGGACGCTAGCAATATCTCTGGATCTCCCGTCGAGATGATGATATCTGGGGAGGCGAGTTTCGATGGTGTTAGTTGGATTACCATTGATAATCCAACTACTTTTGAAGTAAGTTCTGGAGATGGAACCAAAGAAGTTTATTACAAGATGAGAAATGCGTTGGGTGGGGTATCTATAACATTTGAGGCTAGTATTATATACGATGCAACCGCTCCAGGTGCTCCGACCCTGGTGACCCCCGGAGATGCTTCAACTATTACGGATAACACCCCAACCCTTACCTGGGAAGCTGTAACCGGAGATTTATCCGGTATTGCAACTTATGAAATAACTGTGGACACAACAGTTGTTACTCAAGGGGCTACAACAACTTATACCAGTGGAAGTTTAGCTGATGGTTTGCATACCTGGGAGGTTCGAGCAAAAGACAATGCCCAAAATTGGGGGACGGCGGCTACGGCTTTTACTTTTACGGTTGACACCACAATTCCTACTGTAGAAAGTTTAGCTTTGAAGGATACAGCAACTGCTAGCGCGCAATACACAAATAAGCGTACTATAACCGTTGAAGCCACCAACGTTTCCGGTAGTCCAACAGAGATGATGATGTCTGAGGAAGCTAGCTTCACGGGGGCAACCTGGGCAACGTATGAAAACCCAACTACTTATGAAGTAACTAGTGGGGACGCAACAAAAGAGGTGTATTATAAATTAAAAAATGCATTAGAGACTCTCTCTATAACTTTTGAAGCTAGTATTATCTATGATGCTACAGGGCCTGCGGCACCTACCTTGGTGACCTTAGCGAATGGCTCCGCGACCAATGACGCGACCCCGTTGCTTACTTGGGAAGCGGTAACCAGTGATTTGTCAGGTATTGAATCATACCAATTTTCCTTGATAGGTATATTGCTGGCCGTTGTTACTGGCCCTAGCTACGAGGTTGGTTCAGCGCTAGATGATGGAACCTATACTTGGCAGGCAAGGGCCAAAGACAATGCGCAAAATTGGGGTAGCTATGCTACACCTTTTGCTTTTACTGTGGATACAATCTCTCCCCTAGTAACAGTTGAAGCTCCCAATGGAGGAGAAAATATTGCGGGTGGCTCATCTTATTTAATATCTTGGGAAGCAACGGATGGGGGAAGTGGTTTAGCATCTAATCCTATTACGCTAAGATATTCCACAAATTCTGGATCAAGCTGGTCCTTGATTGCTGGCGGGGAGGCAAACGATGGAGTTTATTCTTGGTCGGTTCCTTCCATTAGTTCATCAACCTGTCGGGTAAGCGTTGAAGCAGAAGACAGCGTAGGAAATATTGGATCCGATATGAGTGATGCTGATTTTTCAATCATTACCGGAAGCCCGACTGTTTCGGCTATAACTTTGAGTGATCGCACTTCAGGGAGGACAGATTATACCAACGATACAACAGTTTCGCTTGAAGCAAGTGGGGTTTCAGGAAGCCCAACTCAGATGATAGCCTCTGAAAACCAGGATTTTTCTGGTGCATCCTGGTTAACCTATTCTATCTCTACGACCAAAGCTTTAGGGAGTACCGAGGGCACGAAAACGGTGTATTATAAAGTCCGGAATGTGCTCTTGACTCAGTCGTCAACTGTTGATGCAAGTATTATATTGGATACGACTGCTCCTACTGCGCCAACTCTTTCTTCTCCAGCCGATGGGACTATAACCAATGATACAACACCGACTCTAAGTTGGGAGGCATCAACTGATACCTTGTCGGGCGTAGCCAGCTATGAAATCGTAATTGATACTACTTATGCCACCCAGGGTGCAACGGTGACTTATACTTCACCAGCACTATTAGATGGTTTGCATACCTGGGAGGTTCGTGCCGAAGATAACGCGGGGAATTGGGGAAGTTATAGCAGTGAATGGGAGTTTATAATAGACACTGTTGGTCCTACGGTTACGGTTGTTTCTCCTGAAGCTGGAATAACCATTGAGGGTGGTTCTACCTATACAATTGCCTGGACCGTCACTGATCCCTATGGCTTGGCAACTGATCCCATTACCATTTATTATTCTTCAGATGGTGGAACTAGTTTTTCAACGGTAGCAGCCGATTTATCTAACACGGGTGAATATAGCTGGAGTGTACCCAGTGCTAATTCAACTACCTGTAGGGATAAGGTCAAAGCAATTGATCTAGCTGGAAACAGCACTGAAACGAGCACCGGTGATTTTTCAATTATCACTGACACAGAAGATCCGCATATTGTAGTTAAAATTGATGCCCTCCCCATTAAATCTGGTGATTATATTTCAGCCACTTCCACCTTGGATGTTTATTACACCGATAATCTAGCCCTGGATTCTTCTACCCTTGTATTAAAAATTGATGACGTTGCTGTGGCACCTTCGATTGTAAGCTCTTCGGATACTGAAATTCATGCTCAATACACGCTCAGCCTTGATGCAGGAAATGACCATTCAATTGCGGGTGAGATAAAAGACACAATTGGAAATACTGGCTCGCGAGAATACACCGACTTACAGGTAACAGAACTTGGTGTGACGGTAGTTGGAGCAGTGGTTTGCCTGCCCACTCCTTTTGCTCCGGCCAGGGATGGGACTTGTAACCTGGCTTATAACCTGAACAAAGATGCAAATGTTTCTCTCTATATGTATGGGATAGGAGGCGAGATGGTTTGGCATAGGAAGTTTGTAGCTGGGCAAAATGGAGCTAAGGCAGGCTATAATCAGGTTGCGTTCACGGGAGTATCTGATATTAGTGGTGGCCATGTTGCAAATGGAATCTATCCTTTTAAGATTATTGCCGATGGTAGAGCAATTGGGAAAGGCTATGTTGTGGTTTATAATTAATTATAAGGATAACCCAATTGAAAGAAATCAATTATATAAACATTTGTAACTTTTTTTTATTTATTTTTATCGTTTTTCTATTAGCCTCACCTTTATTTGCTGATACCCGAGTAGCCACTGACCCTTCACGTATTGGGGTAGGGGCCCGCGTCTTAGGTATGGGTAAAGGGTTCTTGGCGATGGCAGATGATGTTTCAACTATTTTTATTAATCCCGCGGGGCTTTCCTCTTTTTCTGATTGGCAGCTGACCAGTATGTCGGGCAAATTTATTAATGAATTTGAATACATAAACCTCGGGGTGGCTTATCCTACTGATTTTGGCAATTTTGGCGTAGGCTACGTTGGAAGCAGCATTGGCTTTTATAGTGCGGCTGCTACAACCGAGACAGTTGATGGAGTAAGAATTATCCCTTCTACCACAGAAGGGATAAGTTATACTTTTGGCGATCGGGTGATGCTTTTTTCCTGGGGAGATGAGCTGGAACGTTTTTCAAATTGGCAAATCTTAAAAGATATTTCGGTAGGAGCTACCCTTAAATTATTTTCTCTTAATATGGCTGGACAAGGAATCTCAGATGGGAGAGGATCCGGAACCGAGATGGATTTGGGAATGCTCTATCGGCCAAATCCGGTTTTTTCCGGAGCCGTTGTTTTGCAAAATGCGCTTCCCTATGCTTATGGGGGGAAAATTACCTGGGCCAATGGTGGGGAAGAAACGCTTGCTGCCATCTTGAAGCTTGGAACCAGCACGCGCCTTTTAGGAAAAGATGGATGGCGAGACTTTGGCGAGCATGTATTATCTATGAATTTAGATGCTGATTTTTATCCCAATCTCCCTGCTCTTCCAACCCTCATGCATTTTGGTTTGGAGTGGTCACCCAGCACTTATGTTGATATTCGCGCCGGGATTGATCAGGATATTGTGGGAACCGGGACGGGTGATTCTCTTTCAGCTGCGAACAACTTAACCATGGGACTAGGGCTTTATTTTGGTGGATTTAGGTTTGATTACGCTTATCATAAATATAATCAGGTGACCGATAATGATACCCATTATTTTTCGCTAAGTTACGGAATATTCCGGGGAAAGCCATCGAAAGAGGCGTCGTTTTTATATATCCCTCCGGACAAATCGATCCTTTATACTGACAGTGTAACCATTGAGGGGGTAGTCCTTAATAAAACAATAGATTTAGTGAAAATAAATGGCCGGGAAGCAACGATAGAAGAGAGTAAATTCAGCGAGAACTTTCCTCTTGAGAAAGGCAAAAACACATTTTTGCTTTCGGGATTTGACGCAGGCAAGCTGATTGATAATTCCACCATCCGAATTTTGCACTTAAAGGATTTCTTAGATGTGCCACAATCTTATTGGGCCGTTGTTCCTATTTCTTCTCTAGCTACATTAAAGATCATAAACGGATACCCTAACGGCACTTTTGCACCAGAAAAAAACATTACGCGTGCGGAATTATGTGTGCTTTTAATGAATGCCCTTTCAAAAACCGAAAAGGCTGCTCCTCTGAAAGAATCTTTTAAGTCGATATCCATTAGTTTTGAAGAGCAATTTGGCTTAGAACTGGTTCCAGTTTCAGAAAAAACTTCGCTGGCTTTTTCGGATGTCCCTACAAATTACTGGGCAGCCACCTCTATTCGGGAGGCAGTTGAGCTTGGCGTTGTAAAAGGTTATCCGAATAATACTTTTAGGCCAAATGAAAGTGTAACCCGTGCTGAAGGGGTGACAATCATTGCTCGATTTGCTAAACTTCCTGAGTCGCGGTTGCTTGAGCTCCCTTTTTCTGATGTCCCGGGAAGGCACTGGGCAATTTCCGAAATTTCTTCTGCCAAGGAAGCGGGTATTTTGGAGTATCTTGTGGATAAACCTTTTGAGCCGAATAAGAAGCTGACAAGGGCTGAAACGGCGGAAATACTTTCTAAAACCAGCTTTATTGCCGATGAAGTTGATTTGTTGCTTGACTGGGGGAAAGGATATTAATGATAAAAGGTGTAGGCATAGATATTATAGAAATTGATAGAATTGGTGATTCGGTAAAAAAATATGGGGAAACATTCCTGGTTAAAGTTTTCACCAAAAATGAGATAAATTATTGCAAGGGGAGAAATGCGTACCGCATCCCAGAGCTGGCAGTGAGGTTTGCTGCTAAAGAAGCTTATTCAAAAGCAATTGGTACTGGGATCTCAGGATTTGGCAGAAAAAATAATGGCATTAAATGGACGGAGATAGAAGTAATAAATAATTCACACGGGAAACCAATGCTTAAAATAAAGGGCAAGCTTGATAAAAAAACGCACGTGAGTCTCTCACATTCGCGGGATTATGCGGTAGCATCAGTTTATGTTGAAGAATAAAATTAAAAAATTATTGCCTAAAAGGAAACCCAATACCCATAAGGGTGATTATGGGAAGGTCCTAATTGTTGCTGGGTCAGCTGGGATGACGGGGGCAGCTGTTCTGGCAGCAAGAGCGGCACTTCGCTGTGGTGCTGGCTTAACTTACTTAGCTGTCCCAAGAAAGCTGGTAAATTTTGTTGATTGCATAACGCCTGAGGTTATCACTCTACCTTTTGAAGAGATAAAAAGGGTTAAAGCCGATGCAGTTGCCATTGGGCCTGGTTTGGGAGTTTCAGCCAAAACCCGCAAATTAATAACGTCCCTTGTCACACGCTTGCCCCGAGAGCGGTCGAGGGGTCACGCGACCCCAATGATCCTTGATGCGGATGCACTAAATATCATGGCTAAAGATTTAAGTGTTTTAGCTAAGGTTAAGGACGAGGACAAGATTATTTTAACCCCCCATCCCGGTGAGATGGCACGCCTTACAGGCAAGAGTATTAGTTATATTCAAAAGAACCGGAAAAAAGTTGCGCTTGATTTTGCTAAAAAGTACGGTTGTATTGTTGTTTTAAAGGGTCATAAAACAGTGGTTGCGCATTCGAATCAAAAAGTATATATTAATAATACCGGAAACCCGGGTATGGCAAAAGCTGGGGTAGGGGATGTTTTATGCGGGATGATTGCTGCTTTTGCTGCGCAGGGGATTACCCCCTTTGATTCAGCCATGCTTGGTGTATATTTGCATGGTTTGGCTGGGGATATAGCGTCTCGAGATAAGGGTGAATATGGAATGCTAGCATCCGATCTGCTAGGAAAGATACCTGATGCAATACGAAAAAGTTGCTGAAAATGTTGGCTATAAGATAGAAGAAATCCTTGAGGAATTTGGCAAGGTATTTAGTTTGGCCGGCCAAACCCTAAGGGATATTTTAAGAGGCAGAGTAGACGTAAAACTGGTTTTGACCCAGATGGTAAAACTAGGGGTAGATTCATTGCCTTTGGCACTAGTTACAGCTACCTTTGTGGGCATGGTTTTTGCTGTTCAAATAGCTTACGAATTCCAGTTGTTTGGTGCTGGTAAATATGTAGGTAGTGTTATGGCTCTGGCTATTGCCCGTGAATTGGGTCCGGCCATAACCGGAATTGTTGTGGCAGCACGAGTAGCTGCGGCTATTGCTGCAGAACTGGGAACCATGAAGGTCACCGAGCAGATTGATGCAATCGAGGCGCTGGGGGCTAGTCCCGTAGATTATCTGGTTATACCCAGATTTATCGCTGCGACCTTAATGCTTCCCTTACTTACTATTTTTTCGATTTTGGCGGCTTTTTTTGGCGGCTATGCCGTGGCAGTTTATGTGGTAAAAATTAATGGGTCAGACTATATGGCAACTGCTCAGTCCTTCTTAAGCGTTTGGGACATATACGGGGGGCTTCTCAAAACGGTTGTTTTTGGAATGATTATAGCAATCATTGCCTGCTACAAAGGGTTAACGACACGAGGAGGAGCAAAGGGAGTAGGGGAATCAACTACCTCATCAGTGGTTACAACCCTAATTATTCTATTTATTGTAAACTATTTCTTGTCTCTTTTGTTTTTCAAATGATAAAACTAACTAATTTAACTAAATACTTCGGGGATCATAAGGTGCTTGATGATGTAAATCTTGAAGTCAAAGATGGGTCCTCGCTAGCGGTTATCGGGCCTTCGGGTTGTGGGAAAAGCACTTTACTGCGTTTAATTATCCGTTTGGTTTATCCAAATTCTGGGTCTATCCTTGTAGATAATCTTGATGTAGGTAAACTCTCCGAAGATGCCCTAATTGGCCTACGCCAAAAAATAGGGATGATTTTCCAAACTTCAGCCCTATTTGATTCGATGAATGTTTATGGCAATGTAGCTTTTTCTCTGCATGTAAATACTAGATGGAAAGAAGATAAAATCAAGGGTATCGTAGCAGAAAAGCTCAAAATGGTTGACTTAGAAGGCACCGAAAAGCTAATGCCGTCTGAGCTTTCCGGCGGCATGCAACGCAGGGTATGTATTGCCCGGGCCTTGGCTTTTGATCCCAAAATAATCTTATATGATGAGCCTACCACCGGCCTTGATCCCATAACCGAAGTTACGATTGAAAATCTGATGATTAAATTAAGCCGCGAATTAAAAGTGACGTCAATTCTGGTCACCCATGTTTTGCAAACTGTTTATAGGGTAGCCACTAGAGTGGCTATGCTTGACAAAGGAAAACTTATTGAAATTGGGACTCCAGAGCAAACAAAAACATCAAAGAATCCGGTAATTCAAAAATTTATCACAGGAGGTTTATAGTATGGCAATGTCAAAAACAGCAAAGGTAGGGCTTCTAGCGATAATAGCACTGCTGGCTTTGTCGGTTGTGATCATCTGGAAAACGGATATTTTTATGATCAGTAAGGGCTATGATTTAATTGGTTCGTTTTATGATATCGAAGGGTTAACCATTGGATCGGAAGTAAGATACCGAGGGTATACGGCGGGAAAGGTTATGAAAATTGATCCTGGCCCTCAGGCGATTGTCCTGAATGCTATAATTGAAAAAGATGTCCATTTTCCTTCTGATTCTACCCTGCGTATTTCCTATGATGGCATTGTTGGGCAAAAATTCTTAGAGATCAGGCCTGGCTCCTCCGAGGTAGCCTACCAGCCCCCAAATGTCTTGTATGGTAAAAAGACCGCTTCAATTGTTGATTTTGTGGATCTCGCATCCCAAAACCTTGAAGAAACAAAGGAGATCTTGGCAAATGTATTGGCTATGGTTGGTGACCCGCAGTTGCATCAGGCCATTACTAATACCATTTTAACGGCGAATAGAGTAGCACTTGATATTGAGGCGCTCACCCAAGAGTTGCGTGCAACCAATAATGGGATTCAGCAAATTGTAGCTGATCCAGAATTCCAAGAAAACGTAAAACAAACTATGCAAGAAACCAAAGAAACACTTGAGGGAGCTAGTAATTTCTTCAAATCTGTAGAGCAAACTCAAATTCGCACATCGGCCGGAGTAGAGGTTGGTACTCGCTATAATTCAGTGCGCGGCGATATTGATATTCTTCAGGGCCCTAAAAATTATTTTAGGTTGGGAATAGGGGAGGGTCCAAACCCCGACGTAAGCTTGTTGGATGTTTTATTTAATTCCAAGATTAATAAAGACTTTGGTTTTAGGCTGGGAGTAATAAATAATCACATTGGTGGTGGAGTTGCCCTTTATTCCTCAAAGGGAGCGGTGGTGCGTGGCGATATTTATGATATAAATAATCCGCGACCGAACTGGCCAAAAGTTCGTCTGGGCTATGAGCGTCAAATGGTGGATTATTTAGACTTAACAGTTGGAGCGGATGACATCCTTAACGAAGGAGCTAGAAACTTCTCCCTTGGTATAAGGGTTAAATCGCCTGGCGATGTAATTTATTAATCTTAAAAGACCAAATATCTCTGCAAGATTTCGCCTTCTTGATACGATTATACCTATGTAAGCGTCCCATTTTTTACTTTCCCCTATCTACTATCTAATCAGTGGATAAGTTTAGAAATTAGAAAGTAGGATGTTGGGATTAAAAAAGAGGAGTCACACCAAGATGACCAGCGTATCAGGTGCCTTTGTAAGATATGAATCGCCAGTTTCTACGAGCCAAACCGAGGCTAGTGCGCCTCTTTATGCCCAAGCCACCCCCACGCCCAAATATGCGGCGCTGTCAGAGCGGATAGCTCTGGGAGAACAAGATGGGAAAATTGCCCTGATTCAATCTGCTAAAGAGGTATTCGGGGAAGAAATACACGAGTTAGATGCTTCCTTTACCGCACTAATTTTAGCTTTAATGTGGCAGGAAAGCACTTGGGGAGAAAATGCTGGAGCAGAGGCATCCAAAGAGGTTTTAAGTAAGCGTGGCATAGGTCTTATGCAAATGCGGCCTAAAACTTGTGTTGAAATGCTGATCAGAATGGATAAAGAAGCCTGGACAAGCCTGGGTATTGATCCTGAAGGTGAATTGTGTGCTAAGTTGGAGCTTATAGGAGATTTGGAGTACCAATCTCGCAGGCAGCCAACAGCCGAGGCAGCCCAAGCAGTAAGTACCCAATATTATGCAGCCATTGCTGAAGCTGAAGACATAATCTTAGATGAAAGTTTGCTTAATGATAAACAATTTAATGTAGCCATTGGTACCTATTATATGTCGTATTTGCTGGATCGGTTTGATGGTCATGAGCATGCCCAGGAAGTGGCTATATTGGCTTATCATAGGGGAGAGTACTATTCGAGATTAACCGATACTCAAGCTGTGTTGGATCATAGTTATGTTTTAGATATTATTGAGTATCAAAACTTACTTGAGTTGCAACTTACGCAGGCTTCCCAAGACACTCGACAAATGCTTTAGGGAGATAAAACCCCTTAAATAGCTTTAAATACCCCTAGATTTTCGCCCACCCTCTACTTCGCATAATATATCTTATGTCAAGTTAGTAGAGGGTGATGATTAGCGATTTTTAGGCTTTTTCATGCGAAAAACAACATCACCCCCCGGTTGTCCACAGAGGTTATATACACTAATCGACACCAATCGTGCCAGGCACAGCTTATTTTACGAAGGATTCCTTGCGTGCCAGGCACAGCTTATTTTACGAAGGATTCCTTGCGTGCCAGGCACCAGTCAAATCCCTCACGAAACGAGCTGTGCCTGGCACAGTTGTACGTTTTAGTGTGGCGTTATTAAGCTTGCTTCTTTTTCCAACGCTGTTAGATCAAAGGAGAATACTAATGATTCTGCTTTGCCGGTATGTGAAGCTCCTTCATGGCTCCTTAGGAGTTCAAAGGATAAATTATCTATACCCATCCAGATTAATGCATCTTTTATTAAAAATGGAAGTGGCCGAAATAGGTGTGCAGCAAGAATGTCCCCATTTGTCGTTCTCCAAACATATCCTCTGCAAGTGTGCATTCCTGTCATTTTTATCTGTCTAAACCGATGTAATTGGGCTTTGGGAACAAAAACCACGGCACTGTCTTCAGGTAGTATAATTGTATCACCTCTAAATTGAACAACTCCGTGATAGGTTATTTTTGTGGGTGGATATCGACTTTCGAGCACATAGGGAGCAACGAAACGACCTAGTGTTTTTGTTAGGGTTATTAATCTTTGCATTCTTAAAATACTTGCTGCCATGTTAAACCTATATCGTCCCTTTCTATTGAAAATTTCAGGTAATGGAAGTTTTTTGCTAGACTGATTGGGTGTCTATTGGATGTGCAAGAATTTGATATTTTTCTCGTTCGTCCCGATA
>JABMSE010000034.1 GCA_013204645.1 Candidatus Saganbacteria bacterium
CCCGCGACCCCTTGATCCCTGGACGGGATCAAATGCCCCTTCCGCCTCCCTTAGTTGAGACCGCCTGCGCAAAATATATGCTCTGATTTATAATGACTGACCAGCTCCAAAATATTTCCTTGCTTTTTCGGGGGGGAGGGGATACAATCAGGCCAAAAGGAGGCGATAAAAAATGGGTTATTTTGAATGGGCGAACGAAAGGATCAAAAGAATGGATTGGGTTGATGTAGGCTTTGTAAAGCTTTCCTGTATGGCTGTGGCATTGCTGGTGGCGAAACTTTGGCCGCCGATTTTGTCACTAGCTTGGTACTGGTACGCAATCATTTTTGTGCTTGCTGCCATAAAACCATTATATACGGTTTATAAGAAGTAAAGGTTGTGCCTGGTCTAGCTTCACGTCGATAAATGGGGGCCGCCCCCACTTTTTTGCTGTAATATGGCCAAAAATAAGCTAAAAAACCCAAAAAACCTGTAAAACATAAGACTGGAGACTGTGCCAGGCACCGGATTAGGTTTGGGTGGCCGTTTTTCCGGCTAGGTAACCGGTGCTCCAACAAATCTGAAGGTTAAAACCGCCGGTGGGGCCGTCTAAGTCCAGGATCTCCCCGGCAAAATAGAGGTTGTTTATTAATTTGGAGCAGAGCGTTTGGGGATCAATTTCTTTCAAAGATACGCCGCCCGCAGTTATTACAGCTTTTTCAAAGCCATAAAGTCCGCTGACCGCTACTTTTAGCTCTTTTAATAAGTGCAAAAACCGGCTTCTTTCTTTGGTTGTAATATGGTTTACTTTCTTTTCCGGGTCAATACCAGAGAGCCAGATGATAACAGCAATTAGTTTCTGGGGCAACAGATCATCCAGGCTATTTTTAAACATTTTGTTGCTGTTTTTTAAGAAATCCCGCTGAATTCTTTTATCAAGTTTTTCAAAAGAAAGGGCTGGCTTAAAATCAATCTGCAACTCTACTGGGGCCTCTTTTAGGAGTTTTCCAATCTCTTTGCTCATGTCTAAAATGATGGGGCCGCTTAAACCATCCTTGGTAAATAAAGTTTCCCCAAAGCGCTCGTCTTTCTTTTTATTATTTTGAAAAACACGGATGGCAACATTTTTTAAACTAAGGCCCTCAAGGTCCCTTGCCCAATTTTCTTTGAGCTTTATTGGGACGAGACTTGGTTCTGTTTTGATAATGGTATGACCTAGCTCACTTACCCAGCTATAGCCGTCCCCGCTTGAACCAGTTGAGGGGTAGGAGAGGCCGCCGCTCGCGATAATATATTTTTTGGCTTTAATTTCACCCTTGGAAGTAATTAGCTTTTGGATCAAAGATTTTTTTATAACTAATTTTTGCACTTTGCACTTATATAAAACCCCAACCTTATTCTTTTTGAGATAATCCATGAGAATCTTAAGTACATCCTCGGACTTATCGCTTTTGGGAAAAACACGTTTTCCTCGCTCAACCTTGGTTTCCAGTCCCTTTTCATTAAAGAATGAAACAGTATCCGAAATACCAAAGGCGTTAAGGCTAGGGTAAAGAAATTTACCATTTTTGCCGAAAAAATCAATAAAGATAGATAAGTCTTCTTGAGCTGCTGTTAAGTTGCAGCGGCCTTTGCCAGTTAAGAGCAGTTTTTTGCCTAATTGATTGTTTTTCTCAATTAAAACTACCTTGGCCCCGCCTTCCGCCGCCACCGCCGCCGCCATCATTCCGGCCGGCCCACCACCAATTACTGCAAGATCATAACTGTGCTCACGCATAATCCCCATTTTAGCACAAATTGGTGACTGACACTGGTGTCAGTCACCAATTTGACATAGTGCCAGAAAAAACGATAAACTGGTGCTGAGACAACATTAAAACTATCTTTTTTATCGTTCGCATAATCTGTATTTGTAATGTTGTCGAAGTACTAGCGCTATGCAAATCGATAAATTTACTACTGCAAAGTAGGACAGGAAAATTATGACCTATAACAAAAATTACTACAGTGTTTTAGGAGTATCAGAAAACGCAAGCCAGGATGAGATAAAAAGTGTTTATCGTAAACTTGCGAAGAAATACCACCCTGACATGAATAAGGAAAACAAAAAGCAAGCGGAAGAAAAGTTCAAGGAAATTTCTGAAGCCTATTATGTGTTGGGTGACGTAAAACGCCGAGCAGAGTACAATGAATATAAGCGCGGCGGCTTCGCTTCTGCTGGAGCCGGTGCCGGTGCCCGGGGAAGGGCTTATAATCCAGCCGAAGGCTTTGATATTGATGATTTACTGTCTCATCTTGGTTTTGCGCGTGCAGGGCAGCGATCTCGAGGTGGTGCTCAAAGTAGGATGGGTGGCTACGAAAACTTCGATGATGTTTTTTCGCAGATGTTTTCTGGAGGAGGGGGTGGGGGGACGCGCTCTTATCGGGTAAATGTAAATCCTAATGATATTAAGACCGACATGGAAGCTCGAACTCAGATTCCAAAGGCTTTTGCCCAGACCGGTGGTAAAATCGATCTAAAAATTGGCAACGGAAAGATTATTTCGGTAAAGGTTCCTCCCAATACAACTGATGGGACGCGGCTGCGTTTGCGCGGCTTTGGCGAAGAATGCCCTTATTGTCACAAACAGGGTGATATGTATCTCCGGATTAGTGTGGTTTGATATTTTTCTCATTTACTGGACTGCTGAGTTGTCTATTGGATAAGTGTGGGAATTTGATATTTTTCTCGCTCGTCCCGACGGAGCGTCGGGACTCGCTACGAAAAAAATAAATCCCCACACTTTCTAGGGGTTGCAATGGTTCATTATTGGAAGCCGCGACGTTTAGTCGCAGGCTTCCAATAAACACACTCTTTGCCAAAGAGCCCCATTCCAATTGCTAACCCTCTGACTTATATAGTATAATGTACAAACTATGAAAATAATCTCTAATAAGCGTGAAGGTAACAAGATCCTCTTGGAAATCGAAGAAGATTACCCTAAATTTTCTGAAGCAATTGATAAAACCTTAAATGAAGCTGGCAAGGAAATGAACATCCCCGGGTTTAGGCCTGGCAAGGCTCCCAAGAAGATGATTGAACAAGCGATTAACCGGGAAGTGCTTGAAACCCAGGCGGCGCATAATTTAATTTCTGATTTATACCCCCAAATAATTTCCGAGACTAAAATTGAGCCAGTTGATTATCCAAAGGTAGACATTGTTTCAATGGCAAAGGACAAGCCCCTCGTCTTCAAAATTTCTGTAGATGTCTATCCAGAAGTAACACTTGGTAAATATAAGGGGCTTAAAGTAGAAAAAGACAAAGTAGCCCTAGGAGATGAAGATGTAGTTAAGGTGCTTGAAAACCTTAAAACTCGCATGGAAAAACCGGGGCCAGATGGTAAAAAGCCAGAGATTGCCCTAGATGATGAGTTTGCCAAAAAAGTAAGTAAATTTAGCACCCTGGTGGAATTAAAAGAAGAAGTTAAACAAAGTATGCTAAAAGATCGCGAAGCCCGGGCAGACTCTGAAGTAAAGAACAAATTGATTGCCGAGGCTTCCCATGAGGCCAATGTCGAGATTCCGGCTGGTATGATTGAGCACGAGATCGATATAATGGTGGATGAGTTGCGTTCCTCTTTGAGCCAGAGCGGTTTAACCTTAGAAGATTATCTTAAGGGTATTAAAAAGGAAGAAAAGGCCATGCGGGCCGAGCTTTCCAAATCAGCTGAAATAAGGCTTAAGGGCAAAGTGGTTCTTCGCGCAATTGCCTTAGCAGAAAAAATGGAGGTTTCAGAAGAAGTGATGGACAAAGAGCTTAAGGGCATTGCTGATGCAACAGGTGAGGGACTTTCTGATCTTAAAAAGAGATTAGATGAAGGTGCCAGAAAACACATTGAGGATTATATGCTCCGAAGATGCGCCCTGGATTTCATATCGGAAAAGGCAAAAATAAAAGAAGTCGATAGTAAATTCTCCGAAGTCCGCCGTAAGGCGGACGAAGGAGAAAAGAAGGAGGAAGAGAAATGACAGAAAGAGCGCAATTGATCCCGATGGTAGTTGAGCAATCTCCAAAAGGTGAACGGGCTTATGACATTTATTCGCGCTTGCTAAAAGAGAGGATCATTTTTTTAGGCACTCCCATTGATGATAATGTGGCCAATATAATTATTGCTCAGCTTCTTTTCCTGGAGGCCTATAACCCAAACCGGGATGCTTATATGTATATAAATTCACCCGGAGGCGTTGTTACAGCTGGGATGGCTATCTATGATACCATGCAGTACATCAAAACCCCGATCTCAACTATTTGCTTGGGGCAAGCTGCTAGTATGGGAGCCCTGCTTCTGGCAGCTGGCGAAAAAGGTAAACGCTTTGCTTTGCCGAATGCACGCATGCTTATTCACCAGCCATTAGGAGGAGCACAGGGACAAGCCACTGACATTGAAATTCAGACCAAAGAGCTGGTCAGGGTCAAAAGAGTATTAAATGATATTTTATCCGAACACACTGGCCAGCCCCTCGCGAAAATCGAAAAAGATACTGATCGAGACTTTTTTATGAATGCCGAAGAAGCCGTAAAGTACGGCCTGGTGGATAAAGTTATCAGCACAACCGGCGCTGTTAAGATTGAAAAGAAAAGCAAGTAATCCAAAAAACCCCTTATGCCTGACAAAAAGTCTGATAAGGCAAAGCCTGAAAAGATTGGGAAGTGGAAGGAAGAGCTCCCCTTAATTCCCCTAAGGAACATTGTGGTTTTTCCTCAGATGATTGTCCCCCTTTTTATTGGTCGTGGTCCCTCAGTTAAAGCCCTAGAAGATACGATTGAAAAAGAAAAGATGCTAGTTTTTGCCTCACAAAAAAACGAAGAAGATGAAGACCCCTCTTTCGAAGACATTAAAAAGATCGGGACTTTAGCCGAGATTGTGCAAATGATGGCATTGCCGGATGGGACTACCAAGATTTTAGTAGAAGGTATTTGCCGGGTGCGCATTGAAAATTTCATAAAGAAAACACCTTATTTTAAAGTAGAGGTTTCGCGTATTCCAGAGCCCGAGGAAATCTCAATTGAATCCGAAGCTTTGGTACGTTCGGTTATCCGACAATTTGAAGAATATGTAAAGTTAAATCGCCGCATCCCCTCGGAGACACTGATGTCCATTGTTAATGTAGATAATCCCGGAAGACTGGCCGACCTGATTGCTTCCTATCTATCCCTGCGAGTTGACGAAAAACAAATAATCCTTGAGGCACTTAAAGTTGAAAAGCGCCTTAAAAAACTTTCCGAAATACTGGACAAAGAAATTGAGATTTTAAAGGTTGAAATGGAACTTCAAGGGAAGGTTAGAAAGCAAATTGAAAAGGTGCAAAAGGAATATTATTTAAAAGAAAAACTAAAGGCTATCCAGGAGGAGCTGGGAGAAGAAGATGATTATGCCCAACCGGAGCTTTCCCAATATCGCAAAAAAATCGAGGCAGCAAAGCTTCCGCCCGAGGTTGATAAAAAAGCCAGAAAAGAGCTGGCCCGCTTGGCGCAGATGCCGCCTATGGGATCTGAGTCTTCAGTTATTCGAACTTATCTTGATTGGTTGGTTGAGCTTCCCTGGAAGAAAAAGTCAAAGAGCAAACTTGATATCTCACAAGTTGAAAAGATATTAAATGAAGATCATTATGGCTTAGATAAGGTTAAGGAACGCATCCTTGAATATTTTGCGGTACTTAAATTGACTAAAAAAATGGGGGGGACGATCCTTTGCTTGGTGGGGCCTCCCGGGGTGGGAAAAACTTCAGTTGCACGTTCGATTGCCCGGTCCATGGGCAGAAAGTTCACCCGCGTTTCTTTAGGCGGAATCCGGGATGAAGCAGAGATCAGGGGACATCGCCGTACCTATGTGGGATCGCTTCCCGGACGCATTATTCAATCCATTCACAAAGCAGCTGTTAACAATCCTGTTTTTCTTTTTGATGAAGTCGACAAGATGGGCAAAGATTTTAGGGGGGATCCTTCTGCGGCATTGCTTGAAGTGCTTGATCCCGAAATGAACAAGGAATTTTCTGACCATTATCTCGAAGTTGATTTTGATCTTTCCGATGTCTTTTTTATTACAACGGCTAACACCCGCGAGCCTATTCCCAGACCCTTACAAGACAGGATGGAAATTATTGAGATGTCAGGCTATAGCGAAGAAGAGAAATTAGGGATTGCCAAAGCGCATCTTCTGCCGCGTGAGCTTGAAAAGCACGGCCTTTTTACAAAACAGGTGGAATTTGAAGATGGTGCTCTCCTTTCTATTATCCGCGAATACACTAAAGAGGCTGGGGTTAGAAATTTAGAGCGAAAAATTGCAACTGTGCTTAGAAAGATTGCTATTAAAGTAGTTAAAGAGGAAACCAACAAAAAGACCATAGTTAAAGATCCGGATTTAGCTGAGTATCTGGGTGCTCCCAAATATAAATTTGGGCTGGCGGAGGAAAAGGATCAAATTGGATCGGCTATGGGGTTGGCTTGGACAGAGGTGGGAGGTGCAACCATTCCAGTTGAAGTAACGGTTATGCCCGGCCGCGGTAATTTAACCTTAACTGGCCAGATGGGCGATGTTATGCAGGAGTCGGCTAAGGCTGCCATGAGTTATGTGAGGTCGCGCGCCAATAAATTCGGCTTAGAAGAAAATTTTTATAGAAAAAACGATATACACGTTCATGTTCCAGAGGGGGCGGTTCCCAAAGATGGACCTTCCGCTGGAATAACCATTGCAACTGCGCTAACTTCAGCTTTGGCCAAGATTCCTGTAAAACGCGATGTTGCCATGACCGGAGAAATCACTTTGCGCGGTAAGGTGCTTCCGATTGGCGGACTCAAAGAAAAACTGTTGGCTGCTCGGCGGGCAGGGATTAAAAAAGTTATTGTCCCCAAAGAAAACAAGAAGGATTTTGAAGAAATAAAAAAAGAGGTTCCCGCAGACTTAGCGGTTGTTTTTGTTAAAGAGATGGATGAAGTTTTGGCGGTTGCCCTGAGAGGGGAGGTTAAGGGAAAGGACAAGGACAAGGAGAGGAACTCCCCACCCATTTGGCATTCACCGCCCCCGGATGATGAGCCCCCGATTATGTATGCCTAAAGCCTCAAACATTGCCTGTGCTTTGTGCAAAGTTTCATAATATTCTCTTTCTGGTATCGAGTCTGCAACAATTCCGGCTCCAACCTGAATATAGGCTTTGTCTTCTTTTATAGCAATGGTTCGAATGGCGATATTTAGATCCATTTTATCAGGCATGATATAGCCAATGCTTCCAGTATAAATACCCCGCTTTACGGGTTCTAGTTCCTCAATGATTTCCATGGACCTAATTTTTGGGCAGCCGGTGATAGTTCCTCCGGGAAACATAGCTTGGATCAAGTCGAATTTATTTTTATCTTTTCTTAATTTACCAATAACATTAGATACAATATGGATAACATGGGAGTATTTTTCAATTGTCATGGTTTCATTGACATGGACAGAATTGTAGCCGCACACCCGGCCTAAATCGTTTCGCTCTAGATCAACCAACATAATATGTTCAGCGCGCTCTTTTGGATCAAGCAGAAGCTCGTTGTCTGTGGCGGTTATGGGTCGTGTTCCGGCAATGGGCCGGGTTTGGCAAACTCCGTTTTCTAGTTTAATTAGTCTTTCCGGGGAACAACTAACTAGTTTTAGGTCACCGAGATCAAAGTAGGAAGCAAAAGGGGAGGGGTTAATTTTTCGCAGGCGCTTATAAATCTCCCAGGGATGCTCCGATATCGGGATTTCAAAGCGCTGCGACAGATTTACTTGAAAAATATCACCAGCCTTGATATATTCTTTAGCTTTTATGACGGTTTTTTCGAACTGGTCTTTTGTAAAGTTTGAGGTGAGGGGATGGGGTTTGGGGTAAGGTGTTTTATCTTTTGCAAGACGTTTCCCACCTTGTATTTGTTCAATGATTGCCTGCGGGTCATCTGAGAAGATTTCAATCTCTTGTTTTAGGTGATCAAAAACAACCAGGGTTTTGGGGATAACAAACAAAAGTTGGGGGGTTTTAAGATCGTCCTTGGCAAGATTGGGCAATTTTTCAATCTGTCGGGCAAAGTCGTAAGAGAAAAAGCCAAAGGCTCCATAATGAAGGTCGGCCTTCTTAAGGGTCTCAAAGTCAGTTATGGTAACAAGGGGATCAATTCCGATGAAGGAGTATCTGCCAGGGGAAATAGGGACAGACCCTGTTTCCCCTGAAAAGGAGGCCTTTGTCGTCGGAAAAGCCTCTGTCCCTCTTTTCCTGGAAAAGTCCCGCTTCTTTGTTTTGTAGGGTCTGTCCCTATTTTGAGGGCTTTCTAAAAGAAACGACCCAAAGCCATTATATAAAGTCTCAAAAACTGATAGGGGAGTGAGATTGTAATTTGTAGTTTGCATGAAAAAAAGCCACCCAAGGTCTGGATGGCTACTTAAAGCCTTACATAACCTTAATCCTTTAGCTAATAACTTAGAATAATAATACCATGCTCTAAGTGGCACAGACAAGCTAAATAGATTATAATTATAGTTAGCGGGGATAAGTTGTTGATCATAGGTTACAAGGGCCCATAGCTCAAGGGTGGAGCAATCGACTCATAATCGACAGGTTGTAGGTTCAAATCCTACTGGGCCCATATCTTGACTCGCTAGAGGTAATTCCAATGGGCGCCTAGTTCAGTTGGTTAGAACGCCTCGCTTACAC
>JABMSE010000035.1 GCA_013204645.1 Candidatus Saganbacteria bacterium
ATAGGCCAGGGAATTGAGTTTGATTATTGCTGCTGTCATGCTTCCTTTGCGCTTAAGGAAATGGGCTATGAAGCTATCATGGTTAATTCCAATCCGGAAACTGTATCAACTGACTTTGATACTTCCGATCGCTTGTATTTTGAACCCTTAACTCGCGAAGATGTAATGCATATTGTTGAAGCTGAAAAACCAGTAGGTATCATTGTTCAATTTGGCGGACAAACTCCGCTTAACATCGCCCATCAGCTAGAAGAAGCCGGGGCACCAATTTTGGGCACTTCAGTTGATTCAATTGACCGCACTGAAGATAGGCAGCGGTTCAAGGCATTGCTTAAGAAACTAAAACTCGCGCAGCCGGCAAATGGTACGGCTACCTCTTTTATTGAAGCCAAGAAAATTGCCAAAAAGGTTGGATATCCAGTCGTGGTGCGTCCCTCATACGTTTTGGGCGGCCGGGCCATGGTTATTGTTTATGATGAGAGCGATTTAGAAGAATATATGCAAAAAGCAGTTATTGCCTCTCCCAAGCGCCCAATTTTAATTGATAAATTCTTAGAAGACGCAATTGAACTTGACGTGGATTGTGTTTCAGACGGCAAAAAAACGGTTATTTGCGGAATTATGGAGCATATTGAAGAAGCTGGCATTCACTCCGGGGATTCTGCTTGTGTAATTCCAACGGTTACGCTTTCTAAATCAATCTTGGAAGAAATCCGCAAGGCCAGCTATGCCTTGGCCAAGAGTTTAAAAGTGAAAGGCCTCATGAATATCCAGTATGCCGTCAAGGGTGAGAAGCTTTACATGCTCGAAGTTAATCCTCGTGCTTCGCGAACCATTCCTTATGTTAGTAAAGCTACCGGTATTCCCTGGGCAAAAATTGCCACCAAGGCCATGATGGGTATGTCGTTAAAAGAGCAGGGAATTGAAAAAGAAGTGATCCCAAAGCATTATTCGGTAAAAGAAGCAGTTTTCCCATTTAACCGTTTTCCCGGAGTTGATCCCGTACTTGGCCCGGAGATGAAATCAACCGGTGAGGTTATGGGCATTGACGCTGATTTTGGAATTGCTTATATGAAAGCCCAGGTTGCAGCTGGTCAAAAAATTCCAACTGAGGGAAAAGTTTTTATTTCCGTTAATGATCGGGATAAACGTAAAATCATTGGTATTGCCAAACGTATAGCAGCTTTAGGCTATCAAATTGTGGCGACGGCTGGTACCGCCGAGGTTTTGCGAAAAACTGGCTTAGAAGTTGAACTGGTTGAGAAAATAGGTGAGGGTCGGCCGGATGTTTTAGATTTAATTAAGAATAATGAGGTTAAGGTGCTTATTAATACGCCGGGTAGCAAAAAAACCAAGTTGGATGAAACCAAGATTCGCTCGGGTGCCATTATGCGGATGATTCCGATTGTTACAACTCTATCTGCGGCCCGGGCTACGGTTAATGGTTTAGAAGCTTTTGCAAAAAAAGGGTTTGACGTAAAGGCCTTACAGGATTATCATACTAAGAGATAGTCACAATAACAAGGAGGGTTCAGTATGATTCAATATGAGCAGGCATTATATACTTTAATTGGTTATCTGGTTCATTTCGTAAGTCTTATCGGGACTTTTGTTATTATCTGGGGGTCGATTTTGGTTTTCAAGGATTTCCTCTTTGATTTTTTCAGTGATGATCCTGGGCCAAAGCGCCTTATGCGCCAGAGGCTGGGTTCCTATCTGATCTTGGGACTTGAATTTTTTATTGCTGCTGACATTATCCGTACCATCACCCGTCCAGATTGGAATGACATCGGTATGTTAGCTGCCATCATCGTTTTAAGAACGGTCTTGAGTTATTTTCTGGGGATGGAGCTTAAGGAAAAGGGCTGATTTTGGATCCAGTAGCCCCTTGCTTTTTTAGGCTTTTTTTCTAAACAGCCGCCGCAGTTCTAGCTTAGCGTGATTAAGAGTGGCTTTGCGTCGGGCAGGAAGGTTTGTTCCGGCCCGATTAATATAGAAGTTGAGCATGGACATGGCGGATCGAAAAGGATCGCTTTTTCGCCGCGAACTTTTTTCTGCGGACCGCTTAAGCGAGAGGGCAATCCGGCGAGGGCTTTCAAAAGTGAATACCCCATCCTGCAAATCCATAGCATTGCTTTCTTTTGTTACCCGGCCTGACCAGTATTTCTTGCTACCCGCCCCAGCTTTTTTCTTTTTCATGGGATTATAT
>JABMSE010000036.1 GCA_013204645.1 Candidatus Saganbacteria bacterium
AAAAGAAATTTCAAGAAATCTTTGAAATAAGTGAAATTTCTTAGCAAAGGTGTCGAAACTTAGATAGTGGAAACAAGCAAAAGTATTTGCTTAGAAACTGTCCCGACGGCATTAATATATTGAATAGTGGAATGTCGGGATCCCGCCGATTTCATTATTATTCGATTTCATGGTACGGCGGGAAAATTTTGTAAGACGGAAAATTTCAAGAAATCTTCAGAAAAAGTGAAATTTTCTTGTTTTTATGCCGAAAAATGTGGGGGGTAGTATCCCTTGGAGGGTGGTTAAAATGCTTAAGCTAAAAATAATATCATTAGACCTAGACGAAAGTGCCAGAGATCAATTGCCAGGACCAGAAGATGTCATTCTTATGCTGCGACGCTATGGCCTTCCCCTCGCTTCGCCAGTCCTTACCCAGCTATTAACCCAACGCCCAGGGGAGTTAGCAGAACTTATTACTCCAGCCCACCTTAGATCAGATGGGCTTGCAGCATTAAAAGAAAGATTGCTAACAATAGTTAGAGTTGGCGAAACACTTGGCGGGCCAAGTTTACAAGAATGTTTAGATGCTTTAACGCTTTTAAGTCTTATTGCTCCTCCAGGAACGCTTAAAGAATTTTTGGGACATAGGTCTCTCTCAACAAGAGCGCATGCTGCGGAAATTATAGGCCCCTTAGCTACAGCAGAAGACCTTCCTGACCTAATACCTCACCTCAACGCAATGGGTACGGAAGACGGATTGCTTGCAATTATCAACGCCATCGGCCGACTCGGAAAAGAAGAACACTTCTCCATCCTCATTAGTACGTTCAAAGAGCATGACAAAAATAGTGAAATTCGAGAAGCAGTCGCCGATGCGATTGCTCAAATTGGAAGGAGAAACAGAAGTACCACCATTGAAAAAATGAAGCGAGCACTTCAAAGGGGGACCGCAAATGATCGCATCTGTGCTGCCATGGTCCTTATGAAGTTAGATGCTACTGATCCAGAAATAGTAGAACAGTTAGATACTTTAAAAGAAGATAGCGACCATTTAATGAAATTACTTGCTACAGAAGCATGGTTAAAGCTTAACGCTAGCCTTACCTCGAGAGATTTATGGGGATTATGGGAATCCTGGGTTGAACCAGCTGATCAACCAGCAGAAAAAAGAGGCGTTGCTGCGCCTTTTATCTTGAGAGCAATTGGCAAACGCGGTACCCTAGCTGATGTAGCACGATTAGTCCAAAAGTTTTATTGGTCAAATGAATCTCGCCCAGCCGCAGTAGAAGCCATCGCAAACATCGCAACAAGACATGATTGTCTGCCACAAGTCTGCGAACAAATAGATCAACCTTTGATCTTGATTCCTTTAGCTAAACACTTGCTAGGCATTAAAGAAAATTTTGAAAATGCTTAATCTAAAACTAATATCATTTAATATCGACGATACAAAAAGGGACAACCTCCCTACTTTAGAGCAAATAAGAGAAAGATTTACCGGCGATCCAGAATCAGCACTAGAAGGATTAAGACAATTGGGCGTTGCTATGTCTATGCCAGCTCTAAGAATGACAGAGCCTGGCGATTTATTAAAAATTATTGAAGAAATGAACAGGGATCCAGACTCACTAATCAACAAAGAATTTGAGGTTGGAGAATATAGGGTTAAAATTCTCAAAGTTGAAGAATTGCCCCACTCTTGCACAAGAACCTCTTTCACAATAATACTTAAGGGGCAAAGAAAAGTAGGCGGGGGCCAGTGGCGAGAAAAGGACATTACCCTCAACGCTACACTTACCGATATCAGCATGTATCTTGAATATTCTAATCAGGGTAGCGATGGAGAAACGTACAAATTCCCCGATAGTCCTTTTGGCAACTTGGCAGAGAATGTTAGACTGAGTTGGCAAGTAGTCGAAACTTCAATGGATCACGCCACGCACACTGGTGTGGGAGGCCAAGAAGTTAGTCACACCATAAGTTTCAAAATCAGCAATTTAAATCTCAAAACAATCACTGAAGAATTAACAAGGCGGCTTGAAGATGCTTAATCTAAAACTAATCGCCTTTGAAACCCAAGCCTCCTGGCAGGAGCCGGAGATTCCGGCGAGGACAAATATGGCCGAAGCCGGGGAACGCACAGAAATGATTAGATTTTTAAGGCAAAGGGGGCTTCCGATTGCTGAAGAAACTCTAAATCAAATGATTGAAGAAGGCCAGCTTCCATCCCTCATGTTTGCTGCAACCGCAAGTGTTGCGCCTGTTCATATTTTTACCAAAGAAAACGGAGGACATCAAAAACCCGTAAGCTCCCTGGTTTGGGGACCAGATAACTTATTAGTAACTGGCAGTCATGATAAAACTGCCAAAGTATTTGCCCCCTTGAGTCGAAGCGTTGTCCTCAACTTGGATTTAAATAGCGGAGGGCACATGGATACTGTCACCTCAGTTGACATTAGTCCGGACGGAAAACTGCTTGCAAGTGGAAGCCTAGATAAAAGTGTCATCATCATTCCCCCAGCAAATCCTTCTGACCAAATTATTTTAGATAAAACTAATAACGGACATGCCGAGTTTGTAAGGACAGTTGCTTTTAGCCCAAACGGAAAACTATTAGCCAGCAACGGAGATGATAATACAGTCAAAATCTTTGATCTTTCAACTAACAGGGTAGTTCAGAATATTTCAGTATTTTCCCCTCATGGCAATAATAACACTTTGGTTTGGAATCCATGTTCCAGACGTTTGTTCGTTGCCAAAGGAGAAGAAGTTGTTCCCCTCGATATAAGAACTGGAGAACTCATGCCTCTCAATGCAATACCCCCAAAGATTGGACGAATCAGTGCTCTGGCTCGCAGTCGAGTTGGTTCTCTTTTAGCTATGGGTTCTGAGATGAGTAGAGTAAAAGTAATTGACTTACAAACCGATGAAGAAGTTTTCTACGCAGGAAGCCGCTCCGGACATCGTGTTAATTCCGTAGCTTTTAGCCCTGATGCAACACTTCTGGCAAGTGCACATAACAGAGGAAGCATTAGAATAGTTGATTTAAGAAGCAAGGAAACAATCATAACTCTCGACGAGAAAAATATAGGCTTTCACTGGCGCGCCACAGCAGTTGGCTGGAGTTTGGACGGTCAGCTCTTTGCTATGGCTGGAACACTAGATGCCCAAGACACGACCGAGATCCGAGTTTTTAATTGGCAAACTATTTATGAAACATTTGTGCAAAGGGATTAAGATTTAAAGACGAGGAATAAGAGATGCTTAAACTCAAACTAATATCCTTCAATATCGACGAGGCGAAGAGACAGGAGTTGCCACTAGCATCTGCGCTGTTACATGATCTTGAACAAGATGGAATTGTTGAGCTGGCTCGTCAAGCTGGAGTCCCAATCGTTAAAAGAACTCTTGAAGGAAACCCGGAAATACTGAGAACGGCACTTGCTCAAATTGCCCCAGGAGAAATTCCTTCCGACGGACCAGCCAAACTTCTCTATTTATGGAAGCTGATTCAAGCAGCACGTAATCTTGAGCGTACTTTGCAGACTGAGCACACTATCCGAATGGAGCCGCAACCAGGTAGCTCCCTATGGATTAAAATTTTATCAACCAATCCCGACAATTTTAGAATTAAAATTCTGGGCGTCATTTCCGAAAACCGAATTATAGAAAGAGAATCCCTTCCCGCACGAGAGGATGGGCCTCAACAATCCTTACTTAGAACTGCTCGCTCTCCCCTTACCAGAAAAGCCACTAGCCATCATTACCTTGTAGCAACAGTCACGGCTGATCATTTGTTACTTTCCGCTTCTACCACAGGAGATTTTGAGCAACAAGTACTTGATCCCTTTGTTCCTTTTTCTGCCAAACTAACCGATCCCCGAACAATTGAAAAAGTACAACACGTCCCAGCTGACCAGGATGCTTTAGGACGTGACGAAGTTGTAGTCTCAATTTCTGTAACCCACGAAGTTAAAAACGCTCCTTTGGGAGCAATTATTGACAAACTAATTGAGATGATCAGACATGCTTAAAACAAAACTAATCTCCTTCAATATCGACGAGGCGAAGAGGCGGGAACTACCCGAAGCTTCAAAGATATTAACTAATCTTGAGCGTCCAGATATTATTGACCAAGCTCGCTTGGCTGGGGTGGCAGTTGCAAGGCCAACGCTTGAAAGCCAGCCGGAAGTACTAAGGACGGCACTTGAAGCAATTGCCCTCTCCTTTATACCCGGGTTTCATTGGCGTAATTCTTTAGCAGAATTGCTTTTTGAAAAAGCAGTTCAAGATGCCATTGAAAGATTCGAGGATCCTCAAACTAGAAACCGTTTGCAAGGATTAAACAGAGAAGGACTCTTTGTCGCAGGCATCAGATCCGAAGGTCAAATACATAAAGTTTGCCAACTCCTTTGTGAAGATGGAGAAATACAAGGCAATCGCCAAGAAACTATGAAGAAGCTAAGGGAAAGAACAATCACTTCACACCATTCAGTTGATGGCATAAATCATGGGCTAACTTACAAAGTCGACTCAGCACATTATGCCTATCATATCGAACAATTATCCTGTTCAATTGCCGGACAAGAGATTATTTTATTTGAACAAAGGCTTGATCTTGTGATAGGCCAAGAAAGATTATCCCATCTTTGGCAACTCATCCAAAGTTCTTCAAGTCTTGAACGACTAAACGAGATTCGTTTTTCGCTTCAAACAAACTCGCGTCAAACAATAGAAATAGAAATCTTCGTAGCTGTCGACGGGGGGTTCTATTTCAATATAGAAAATGCCATAGTAGAAAAAAGAGTTATAAAAACAGACCAAAGAGACATCCCGCATGAACCCACAAATACGCACAGAATCACCGGAGAAGTCACACGCAACGGTATAAATTTATTGTTCAACAACGCCCCCTTAGGAACCATTAAACATCCTTCGGCGCCACTTCCTTTAAGGCTAACCGAACCCCAAATGGATGATCATAATATCGCCGATGCCAAAATTATTGCCACCATTGGAGAAGAATTGGTTTCAGTTAGCCACACCTACGAGCTCAAAGAACAGCTGCCTCTGGCTCAAATCATTGAAGAACTTATCGCAAAGGTGAGAACTGCTTAAAACCAAAATATAAAAAGGGGGCCGCCCCCATTTTCCGCTCAAGACTAATTACTCAACCCTCATAATGGTGTCTGACACCAAATCAACCCAATTTTTCCCCATAAAACCGCCAAAAAAATCTTTAGAAAAACCTCCAAATTAGTGAAATTTTCCTCATAATTGTACGAAAAATGTGGGGAAGGAATATGTATAAAATGACTAAGTTTAAGACTAAACTTATTGCCTTTGATATACGAACAGTTGCAGAGGGAACAATTCCTTCAGCAGAAAGTCTGATCGAGGAATTAGCCGCTCTAGAACCAAGCGACGCACCAGCGCGCCAAAGATTAGTAGATGCCCTGCGGATCTTTGGCTTTCCTCTTGTCAAGCAACTTCTCAATAGAAAACTTGAAACCCAGGATCTTAGGGATATTTATGCTGTCTTAAAGTCGCGCCAACTTAGAGAAAAACATGACTCCAAAATTGCCAGAAAAGAATTTGAAGCTGCTTTGATAGGAATGCTAGAAGATTCTAGCCCAGAAGTGCGCGAAGCAGCAGCAGTTGCCATCCATAAATTAGATGTGCACGATGCCCTCCCCCAATTAAAAACTCAACTTTACGAAACCCGCACCGTGGGCATGGGAAAAGCACTGGCAGCTATGGCTCGCGCAATTGGAGAGTTTGGAACCATGTCTCAGTTAGCTAGATTAGCACCCATCATAGATCGCGAAAGTGAAGATTCAGATGTGGTAATAGCCGCAGCTAATGCCATTAAACAAATAGCCATCCGGGATACGTCGGGGGTCAGCCCGCGCCTAACAGCTATGTTAACACACGAAAGAAATTGGCAGGTGAGATTAGCTGCGGTAGAAGGTATTGGAGAAATAGGCTTAGAAATTGGCCTAACTAATTTGTATAGCCGATTAGATGATGACGTTTTAGATGTTCAGCAAGCAGCGATAGAAGCAATGGGGAAAATTGGTAGCGGTGATGCCCTTCCCACACTAGAAGCCACATTAAGAAGACCCAGCATGACCCCTGATGAAGTCCGCTATGCTTGCGCTAAGGCTATTGTAAAAATAAAATGCAAAACAGACTCTCAAACTATAAATAGAATACTACGTAGTGAAACCAACCTTTATCTTCTACTTGCAGCATTGGAGGAAACAAAAGCTAATGCTGGAGTTGATCTTTCTTTGGTAAAAAGTCACCTGCCCCATGATGTCCCAGCAGTACGCAAATCTGCGGTAGGAGCAGTAGGAAGAATTGGAAGTGCCGCAGATGTCGATGTGCTCCTGATCAGACTGAGCGAGGAAGATGCTGAGATACAGGCACAAGCAGCCCTAAGCCTAACCATCCTTTTAAGTAACGTAAGATCAGAGGATCGCATCGCCCTCTTATCCCCTCACCAAACTACCCTCCTTGAAAAGTTAGATGATGAAAATAGAGATGTCCGGCTGCACGTAGGCCTCCTTATTGCAACCACCTGGGAAGAAGCATTTTTTCAAGAATTAGTTGATAAGTTAGCGAGCGGAAATCCAAGAGCACGTGGGATTGCAGCTAATACCATCAATATGTTAAAACATCCTGATTACCTCCCCCACCTATTAACTAGATTTGAAGAAGAAACAGATGAGGAAGTCAAGAAAGCTCTTATAGCTGCAATTGCTTCACTTGGGGATAGAGCAAACATCGGTACTTTGCTGGGCGCCCTGCACGATGGCCAATGGGAAGTAGGACAAGCTGCTGCAGCCGCAATTGCAAAACTTGCAACAACCCACGAAACAGTAATGTTAAGGCAAATGTTAGGTGACCAAAAATTCTACGTTTATCAGGCCGCAGCAAAAGCTCTGGGGAAATTACCGGGGAATTTCCCTGAGCTTTTGACTCTACTTGAAAGCAATAATCCAGTGGTTAGGGAAGCCATGGCAGGAGCCCTGCTTGAGATCGGTAGCCGAGAAAACCAGTTGACCAGTACTATTGCACAGCTTCTGCAAGTAAGACAACCCGAAATCATTTCGGCAATTGCTGAACATTTTGTAAAACAAGAAGAAGCACCAGCAGGAGACCAAGAAAATGCTTAACTTAAAACTAATAGCCTTTAAGATTGACGACTCCCAAAAGGAGAAGCTACCCAAAGCTTCGGAATTATTAGCTGATCTTGACCGCCCAGATATTATTGACCAAGCTCGTTTGGCCGGGGTGGCTATAGCCAAAAGGACATTGGAGCAAAGCCCCGAGCTAATTGAGCGCGCCCTGGGTTTTGAGCTAACCTTTCAACGGCTCAGCGAAGGAGTAAAGGATGCGCTTATAGCATCTTTTGGCTCGGCCATAGATCGGATAGAAGATCCTACGCGCTTAGAGGGAGTTGAATTTGAAGCTGGGCCCCATACAATTGCCATTAAAAGTTTCGGCGTAGGAACAGCCAGGGAAGATAAATATATTGTGTGGCTTGAAATAAAGAATCCGGAAATCAAAAATGCTGAGACCGGTGCCCCAGAACCTACCTGGAAATTACGCGTGCGATTAGACCTGAGGGGGAAAATCATCTTTTTTGTAGAAGACGGGCCTTCAGGAACATTTGCTCATACCCCACCCTGCCCCAAAATATCTAGTATTGTTGATTCCACTGTTCAGGAGGTATCTTGGGAAGGCCAACTTTTAGGAGGAGGAGGAGGAGGAGAAAAAACCACCTATACTGCCTCAAATCTAAATGTATTTGAAATCACCCAAGCGCTCATTGCGCGACTCGAGCAAGCAGCTGATATTTCTGCTGGGACTACTGAGCCAGAAACACATCCCTTATGGCAAAGACTGCAGCAACTAGGGTATCGAACAGACCAATTAATTGGAACAGAAATCAGGGTTGGCTTATGCACCATAAAAATAACTCAGTCAGAACCTCTATTAGGAGTTGGAGATGACCCACAGGGATATTCTCTTACCTTTACCATAAGAGGAGCAATAGTTTCTAATCGTAGAGTACAAGAGCCAGAACTAGGTTGGGTTCTAACTGCAACCGTATATGAAAACCACCTGTCGCTTTTACCCTCCAATGCTTTCTCGCAAAGTTGCCCGGTTGAAATAGAAGGAGAGAACAGATTTGATCTATCTGAAACCTCTGCTAGATTAGATTGGAAACAAAATCGGGACGGGGTTATCAATTATTCTGCTTTACAATACTTGAACCTTAAAGCAGTCTGTGACGCCATCATCGATCTCCTTGCGCGCAATTTAGGAGAAGAACCAAATGCTTAATTTAAAACTTATTGCCTTTAATGTAAACACTTCCTGGCAAAGGCCAGAGTTGCTATCTGAGGATCCGCATCAAATGGAGGATAGTAGATTAATTGAATTCCTGCGCTTAAGCGGGGTTGCTATTTCCGTGCAAAAACTTACGCAAATGTTTTCCGCTGGAGAGAAAACAGCTTTCCTAAAAAGCATCGGTTATCCTGCTGAGGTTACTGGACCACAACCGCACTCTTTGTGGCAAGTCCTACAACAATTAGGCGACCGCGTGGACCAATTAATTGGAACAGAAATCACCGTTGGACCATACGCCTTTGGGCCCTTCGAGAATGAAGAGTCCTACACCGTAAGACTAGCTGAAACCGGTGAGTTTGGTAATGGAGAAATACAAGGAAATAGTTTGGCCTTTACAATAGGCAATGCCTCAGTCTATGATCACACCTCACAAGCGTTAACAACCAGTTGGACCATATCTGCAACTATTCATCCTTACTCAATTTCCCTCCTGCCTTCTAATGCCCTTTCAGCCACTTCTCCTGTAGAAATAAGCACCGCCGCGGAGTTTAATCCATCTAATACGCAAGTAACAATGCAGTGGACGCAACACCTTAGGCCGTCCCGCCAACATTACACCTTACAAAATCTAAACCTCAAGTTCATTTGCGATGCCGTCTTTGAGCTACTTACACGCAATTTGGGAGAAGGACAAGCAACCCCCAGTTCTCCAGGAGCTCGTGTCCAAGTTGAGAGACAACTTGTAGAAGCCTTCTCGGAAGGGATGCAAGCAGGAGAAATGAGAGCAGCACGTGAACAAACAGCAGAAGACAGCATAAATCTAGGGAGGATGCTTCGCCAAATTCGCGATCCAGAAAGACTGCGAAATAGAAGAATAGCCGTCGGGCGTTACACTTTAGAGATAACAAATCCCTCCCGACAAAACTTTCGTTTTAAACTTGAAGGCTTAGAGGTAGCAAGCACCCAGCCTGATGCAATTTATACCCAAAGTCATCCATGGAAAATAGAAGGAGCTCTGGTTGCTTCAGCAATAGCTCTTGAGCCCCAGCCCGATCCATCTTCTAATCACACGTCTTTGACCATCACTAGCGATAGGCATTACCCCCCCCCTTTTGAGAACGCCTCATTGAGCTGGAGAGTTGAGCTTCCTTCAATACGGGACCCTCGAATAAGTTTTGCTGCCAGCCTTCTTGACTTACCCATCATTGCTCAAGCGCTAGCTAATTGTTTTGCGGCAGAAATTGAAGGACAAGGAGAAACTTAAAATGTTAAAGCCAAAACTCATCGCCTTTAATATTGACGAAAGCAGGCGGGATTCACTTCCTACCCCCGCTGCTGTATTGCAACAGATCGGCAG
>JABMSE010000037.1 GCA_013204645.1 Candidatus Saganbacteria bacterium
TCCTACTTCGCCAAGGCTACGAAGGATCGGCTACGAAGCACAAGTTTGAGAATTGTGGTTGATTTTGTTGATTTTTGGTGGTATTTTTTGTTTTTTGGGAAGCGTGTTTCAGAGAGATACTTTTGGAAATTGCAAGCGAGCGAGACATTATGGATTAATTAGGAAACAGATTCTAAGATGAAAAAGACTTGTAAGAACTGCGAAAAGGTTATTGCCAATTTAGAAGAGTCTTATTTACATGAAGGGCATGTTATTTGCGAAAGGTGTAAGAGCATTTTAGATAGAGAATCTACATGCCTGCCATCTTCGACACAAAAAAGCTGCAATGGGATTCCCAGGGAAAGAAAGCCAGTTAAAAAAATAGGTTATATTAAAAAGCACTGGCGTGGTGAACTTTCACTGGCCGTATCATTTTGGGTTAACCTTTGTTTACTCAATTGTGTCATTATATTTGTTGGAAAATTACTTTCATATGGTGAAGTCATCAAGAATCCAGTAAATGCTGCTCGTTTTGTACTAATTCATGCGGTCTTTGCTCTTTTGATTGTTTATCCTTGGCAGATTGTAGGTTTATGGCGTGCTTGTAATCAGTATATCAAAACAAATGGAAAGCGTTTTTGGGCTAATGCCGCCCAGGTAATTGTTGTCATCGGGCTTATTGCTACATTTGCCCGTTTGAATGTATTATTACCAGTCTACAAAGACTATTTCCGTCTAGGCTTTGGCGTTGCTGAGAATAAGAAATACACCATTAAGTTAGAAAAAAACAATACACTCATTTATCTACAGGGTGATCTAACCTTTGGAGTATCTAAAGATGCAGCTAAACTTTTAAGAAAATATCCTGAAATCGAAAGCATCATACTGGATAGTATTGGAGGGAGGATTTATGAAGGACGTGAGTTAGCGAAACTCATATCTACTTATAGTCTCGATACATATTCATTTAATGGTTGTTATTCGGCTGCCACGACCGCTTTCATTTCAGGTAAAAAAAGATTTCTTGGAATGGGAGCAAACTTAGCTTTTCACCAGTACAAATCGTACTATGAAAATCTCGGGGCCTATGTAAATACGGAAGCTGAGCAAGCAAAGGATTTAATGATTTTCCAAGAGCAAGGAATTAAAAGTGATTTTTTAGACAAACTATTTAATGCCCCTCATAATGACCTTTGGTATCCGACAGTTGATGAAATGTTGGCAGCCGGTGTCATTCATGGGATTGTCAATCCATCTGATTTGTTGCCAGAAAAACAAGTTTTTAGTTCAAAGGAATTAGAAGAAGCCCTCGATGTTCCCATATATAAAGCTATTCAAAAACACGAACCTAAAACCTATAGGAAAATTAAGGTGGAATTTGAGAAGTTAAATAAAAAAGGTGCAACCTTTATTGAATTTCAGCGTGCGGGAGCAAAATTTCTACAACCATTGGTTAACAAACTTATGCCAAAATCAAGTAATGAAGCTCTAATCCAATTTGCTCAGGCAATGGTTGATAGGATCATAAAATTTAAAGAAACAGATCCAATACTCTGTATGAAGATGCTTTATCCTCAGCGATATGGAGATCTTGATTTAACCAATATTTTTTCTGATAATGAAATAGAGTCTATGATAAATTCAATAAGTAGAGTCATCATTGATGCATATGAGAAAAATAATCTCGTTGTTGACATGAAATCTGCCAAGCTTTTAAGTGAGAAGTTGTCCCCTAAAATTAAAGAATATGCTGACTATATTGAGTTGGATAGCCTACACACCACAGACGATTTTGAAAGGCATTGTGATTTTTTGATTACAGCCTATACACTCATTTTAAAAGAAGATAAAATTACGGCCAGTAATGCTTTGCGTTATATGCTCAGCCAAGAATAGGTTTTTAACTATCATCAGGTTTGATTCTGGCAAGCGAATGAAATCTTTTATGGTTCAGCATGGTTTCGGTTATACTGAAAAAGAGAACGAGGGAAGAAACAGATATGTTATAGACTCGAAAACTATGCAGGCGAAACACTAAACATAAAACGGGCGAGAAGATGTTCGATAGAGATCAGGAAATGTAGGGGGTGCCTTTTTCCCCTCCAATAAAAGGTAGAGTTATTTTGTGTGGTATTTGGTATATGATGGTGAAGCTGCACGGGCGAAGTAGGGGAGAAGATGTTTGGTGTTATAGAAGCGGAGTGGGCCTTTCAATTGATTAATGATTATCGAGTAGTCGGGATTTTCGCTGCGCTTCAATATTGATGATGTGGTGGAGAGAAGATATTTTATTGTGATTAGAGGAGTGTAGGGGGCCGCTTTCGATTGACTATTTTCTATTGAATATTGACTATTGAGATTGAAGATTGCCGCAGTCGCTTCGCTCCTTCGCAATGACAATTATTTTAAAATATCCTTCGACTGCGTTTCGCTCCGCTCAGGATGATCCCATAAACAGCGTGGGCTAAAGCCCATGCTACATTTTTCGGGTATGCCGGGAATCTTAAGTTTGGCTGGAAGCTGTCAGGTTGGCAGAGAAAATGGGGTTTGTTTGGGATTTTGGCAGGCGGGGGGGTGTCTGGAGGGTATGTCCTAACTGTTTGTATGTAAAGCGTTTGCGCTGATATGGTCGCATAAAAAGGCGATTGGCACGATATTTGCACATCTAATAAATGGATATGGTCTCGAATCTATCACAACTTGAAGAAATCAACTTACTTGCCAGTGAGGCGAGCTGGGCATGGCCGGAAGCGGTCCGCCGTATATTTCGGCCAAGGGGCGTTAATCTTTTGGTGGCTGAGGACGCGGGCCAGTTCGTCAATATTATCGAGAGGAAACGTATTCATACGACCATCGTGGATATGGACTCGGAAGAGTCCAATGGGCTGGCAACGATAAAGATTATCCGAATGGATTATCCTCTTCTGCCGTGTATTCTCTTGACCAGCGCTGCGGGTGAATCCTTGCTCGGTAAGGCATTGCGACTTGATGTTTTCAGCGTGATTGACAAGCCGGTTGATATGAGCGTTCTGCAGGAGCAATTGAACAGATTGTTTGTTAAGAAGTATAACAGTGACATTTTCGCGTAGTAATAGATTGTGTAATGTTTCAAATAATAATAAAGTAAAAAAGATTAAAGAAGTTTTTTGAAAGGAGTAATTACAAAATGAAGATTCGACCATTGGCAGATAAGGTGCTTGTTCAGCGTCTGGAAGCCCAAGCCAAGACGACGGGCGGGATAGTCCTGCCGGATAGTGCCAAAGAAAAACCACAAAGAGGCAAAATTATCAGCGTTGGTGACGGCAAAGTGCTCGACGACGGGACGGTACAAAAATTGCAGGTGAAAAAGGGTGACATGGTGCTTTTCACAAGCTACGCCGGGACAGAAGTAAAGA
>JABMSE010000038.1 GCA_013204645.1 Candidatus Saganbacteria bacterium
GGATTGAGATTCGGAAAAGAGGAAGGCGTCGGGGCGGAGATTAGAAATTAGAGATTCAATATTAGACTTCGTCCCGAGGGCTTTACCCGAAAGACTCAGTCCGAGGGAAATTTGAGCCCCAATCATATTCCTTTTATCACTTATACAACATTCACCCAAGACCACTGCCAATCCCCCCTCCGAACAATCATGGGCAGAGTTAATTAAACCAGCCTGAATTGCTTCATAAACCACTTTTTGAACAGCTTTTTCTTTTTCTAGATCAAGCTCTGGGGCGTCACCGGCAACTTTGCCATGAATTACTTTTAAATATTCACTACCCCCTAATTCTTCTTTTGTGTCTCCTAACAAAAGAATTACATCTCCTTCATGCTTAAAATATTGCGTGCAGCGTCTATTAATGTCAGGTAGGATCCCAATCATGCCAATGGTTGGGGTTGGATTAATGGCCCCCTTCGGGCTCTCGTTATAAAAAGAAACATTTCCGGAAACAACCGGCAAATTAAAGGATTTACAAATATCAACAATTCCCTCTACACAATTCTTAAAATACCAGAAGCGGTCTGGTTTTTCGGGATTTCCAAAATTAAGACAGTCAGTGACCGCCGCTGGATCAGCACCTGAACAAACTAAATTGCGGGCTGCTTCGGCTACAGCAATTTGGGCCCCGCGATAGGGATTAAGGTAACAATAGCGGCTATTGCAATCAGTGGTAGCTGCAATTCCTTTTTTAGTGCCCTTAAGCCTAAGTACCGCTGCATCGGAACCAGGCAACACCACCGTATTAGTCTGCACCATATGGTCGTATTGTTCATAAACCCATTCTTTGCTAGCAATGGTTGGGGAAGCTAAGAGTTTAAGCAGTACCTCGCTATAATCTTTGGGAAGGGGTACTGAAGCAAGATCTAAATTATTGATTTCTTTAAGATAATGTGGCTCCTCTGCCTTCATCTCATAAATCGGGGCCTTGGCTAGAGCCTCGGTGGGAATTTCGGCAACAACCTTACCATGATATGTTACTTTTACCTTCTTGTCATCGGTAACGTGACCAATCACTACCCCATGCAAATCCCATTTTTCAAAAATCTTTTCGATTTCCTTTTCTTTGCCCTTTTTCACACACACTAACATTCTCTCTTGAGACTCGGACATCATAATCTCGTAGGCTTCCATGCCTTCTTCTCGCAAAGGCACCTTATCCAAGTCTATCTCCATGCCAGACTCTCCAGCATGGGCCATTTCTGCTGAGGAACAGGTTAGCCCCGCCGCCCCCATATCTTTAATTCCCAAAACACGGCCGGTAGCAAGCATTTCCAGAGTTGCTTCAATTAAACATTTTTCCGTAAAGGGATCCCCAATCTGAACTGTAGGTCTTTTTTCTTCTCCCTCACCAAACTCATGAGAAGCCAAAACCGAACATCCCCCAATCCCATCTTTTCCTGTACTTGACCCGACATACATTATTGGATTACCAACCCCAAAAGCCTTTGCCCGTGTCAATTCGCTTCTTTTACACACCCCAATACTCATAGCATTGACGAGGCAATTACCACTGTAGGATTCATCAAAGTAAATTTCTCCACCCACGGTTGGAACACCTAGACAATTACCATAAAATTGGATGCCATCCACCACCCCTTTAAGTAGGTACCTGTTGTAGGGTTCAGATAAAGGGCCAAAACGCAAAGAATCAAGTGAGGCAATCGGTCGAGCCCCAGCGGTAAAAATATCGCGGATAATCCCTCCCACCCCGGTGGCCGCCCCCTGCTTGGGCTCAACCTGGGATGGATGGTTATGGCTTTCCATCTTAAAAACAATGGCTAGATCATCAACTATAATTCCGCCGGAATCTTCTCCAACCAAGGATTCATATTTTCCTTGTTGGGGAAAGAGTTTTAACCATTTGCGCGAACGCGGATAACCGCAATGCTCTGACCACTCAACCGAGAACATCGCCAGCTCGGTTGAAGACGGTTCTCTTCCCATTATCTTTTCAATCTTCTGATATTCTGCGTCTGTTAAGCCTAACGCTTGGTAGATTTGTGGCTCAACCATTATCTCCTCCAAATGACAAATGACAAATTAAAAATGTCAAATGAATGTATCCGCCTTTGGCGGATTTATTATTATACATCACTATATCCACTTTTTTCTCTAGCTTTATTAACAATTGAGCTTAATATCTTCATAAGCTCATAAACTTCTTTTGTCAATTTTTCTAATTCTAGCTTGCTGCTTTCGCCATGGATTAATTCGGCCTTATCAATTAATCGTAACCAATATCTGGTTTCTCGCGCCTCTTTCCGTGAAATTATTACTTTATTTATAAAGTCTTTCTTCGAAGATGCCCCATCAGCCTCCTCCATATTTGCCCCGATCGAAGTGCCCGACCTTATCAACTGCTTAATAATCACACTCCCAGCCTGCGATTTTGGCAGCTTGTCAGCAAATTTAACCGTCCGAACACCAAATTCTAATGCTCTATCTTGGATATCCATCGAGGCTCCTCACACAACCTTTTACAATGACAAATGAACATATGCCTTCAGGATACTATCACGTTTCACCAGAATTGAAGGAACATCTCTCCTTAAACCTATCCCACTCAACTCTATCTAAAAAACTGATGTCATTCACATAACCATTTTTACCCTCAAAAGATTCTCTTAGAGTGCGCGCACATTCAATTAACCAATCCAATCTACTCAAAACAACATCCTTTTGATATGGCATGAGCTCAAATCCACCAGGAA
>JABMSE010000039.1 GCA_013204645.1 Candidatus Saganbacteria bacterium
GTGAATTAGATACTATAATTGCTCAGGCTCGTTTAGCGGGGGTTGCTATGGCAACAATAACACTTAAACAAAGTCCTGAACTTATTCGCGCCACGCTTGAGACCATGATCTCCTTTCCGGTAGAGGGAGAAGCTCTTGATGAAGCAATAACTCTAACTAGTATTATTGAAATGCTTAAGAGATTACCACAACTACAAGGTAAAAGCTTTGTAGCAGGACCCTACCGCATTGAAATAGTGAATGTTGGCTCAGAAACTCTGCAGCCCTCTTTAAAAATTTATGGGGCAGTAACCGAGCAAAGAACCGTAGTTGTTGAGCGAACTGAAGCATGGGGAGATGGTTTTGAACAGCAAGTTCCAGGCATGAGAGCCCGAATGCGCCGCAGCAATCAACCACTCACAGCTATAATTGGCGAAAATGGAATAGCCTTGGGTTTTGAACTAAGTCCTGGTGAAAGCCAACTCATAACAGAGTTTAATAATCCTATAAATTTAGGCCGCCTTACACAACAGGCTCGTCGTGGAGAAGCCACAGCCGAAGAACAAGGCGACCTAAGTGCAAATGAACAGATATCAGCAGTAGAAATTAAATATACCTGTAATAATTTAAATCTGCGACCAATTTTAGTTACGCTTTATGAAGTAGCCGGGGGATATAAACGCATGGCTGCTCTAAGAGAGGCCTTGCGAACACATCGCGATCCGGCTCTCCTTACCGGCAAACGAATGCAAGTGGGCGATCATAATATAGTGATACAAGGAGCTCATCCCGCCACGATAGAACTCAGACTTGAAAATGTCGAACCTAATAACTATAGAACTAGTGAAACAGCACAAGGATGGCACCTTATCTTTCATTTAGGTAATGAAGGCTTTAATATTTGGCCTGCTTCCGGACCACCGCCTAATCACAGAAGCTATGAGGATAAAGGACAAAATTTTGGGCCAGAAGTAAATTCAATAATCATGTCCTGGACTATGGAGAGTCAAACATTTGGCATTGATCGCAATCACAATCTCAATTTTTCCCCAATTATTAACGCGGTAATTGAAATGCTAGGAAGGGTATAAACAGGAGCACTAATGTTTAAAGCAAAATTAATAGCTTTTAATATGCAAATAACTGTGGAAGAGTCAGGGCTTCCTACAATGTACGAATTACTGCTAAAACTTCGGGAGGGGCAAACCCTATCTACAAATGAGCTAAGATTAGCTGGTCTTCCTTTAGTAAGGAGACAAATTGCTGAACTAATCCAAGGAGGACAATTAGAGGATCTCCTAAGCCAAATAACCCAAAACCTGCCTCTTATCCTCACCCCGGAACAGGTAGTAAATATGCATGAATGTGGCCGAATGCCAGCGATTGGATCGATGATATTAATCAAAGGTGGGGAATATTTAGCTGGTTTAGCTGATGTAGACGGGAGACCCAATGACATGGTCCCTCAACGCAGAGTAAAGATTAGTTCTTTTCTTCTTTCACCCTACCCGGTAACCCAAAGAGAATTTGCTGCTTTTGTAGAAGCTGGTGGATACCAAAACCAAGAATTTTGGAGTGAAGCTGGATGGCGGTTCCAAGAAGATAAACAGCTAACCGGACCATCGCTTAGAACCGAATTTTTAGATCCGGATAACCCAGTTACCGGAGTATCCTGGTTCGAAGCCGAAGCTTATCTAAAGTGGGCAGGTCAAAGATTTCCAACCGAGCATGAATGGGAATATGCGGCTCGGGCCGGCACATCCGTTAGACTACATATAGGCCAAGATAGAGATCGTGGACCAGTAAGAGTAAACGATGCCAATTATCCTCCTAACAACAATGGTTTATTTCATCTGTTGGGCAATGTTCTGGAATGGGTTCGGGATGCGCACGATGATGCTTGGTCCTATTACTCTAGATTAAGATTTCTGGGCCGCGATAGCGGTCCCCCACTAAATCCCCCAGGACCAGAAGGCCATCAGCGAATCCTTCGCGGAGGGGATTGGAAAGAAACCCATCACGAGACCCTGGTCGCAATGCCTTTTAGTTCTTTGGCCAGAACTCGAAATGTATTTGCCGGATTCCGCTCTGCAATGTATTGGAGAGAACCAAATGCTTAAAGCAAAACTTATAGCTTTTAATATTAACGAAAGTATCCGACCAGACCTGCCGGGTCTGGAACAACTTTTAGAAACGGCCGCTAGTGGTCAAGCTATATCAGTTGAACAAATGAGGAGTGCTGGGATAGCGTTAACCAAGCGAGCACTAGAACCGCTGGCAGCTTCGCCAGAAACTGCAACCACTTTCTTAAGGGAATTAATCTATAGCGTAATTGAGCCTGTCCTGGTTTTAGATAGCTCGAATGGAGGACATTTTGGATCAGTAACACAAATCGCTTTTAATCCTGTCGATTCTAATCTTCTGGCAACGGCTGGTACGGACGGCACAGTAAAGGTAGTCGATATCCAAAGTCAAAGCGTCGTACAATCCTATAATCGAGGATTAGAACCACGGGGTGACTCTGGTGCTATAAACCTTCGAGGGATCCAATCGGTTATCTGGAGCCCAGATGGGCGCTATCTTATAGTTGAGAACCAAGTTTCAGATTCTACTCCGACTCCTAACCGAACTATAATTGACACCCACACTCAAGAAATTTTGTTTGAAGGCCTAGATCTAATTGAAGACCTAGATGGACGGCCACCACCACAAGTAGTCCAAAGAAATGAGCAACATGGATTGACAGCAGAACTCTACAGTTATGGAGAACTCAAATTAGTTGAAACATCTAGTGATGACCTAATTTGGAGCATCAGACTTTTTTCACTACCAATTCCGGATTCAGCCGTTCTCCATAATATACACAGTCCGGACAGTCTACTTCTTCTTAGGATTACAAGAACCAACGAAAGGGGTAGTTCTCCTTATTGTTGTAATGCCCAACTAATCACTCGAGACGAAGCGGCTATACGCTCCGTTCCAGTTAAGGAGCCCTCGCTTGTTATGTGGAGCCCAGATTCTGGCCATGCAGTGGTCGCAGAAAAAGATGGAGAAACCTGGCTCCTTAGCATCGCCGATGAACCTTTCTGTTTAGCTGGAATTGAAGAAGGCACAACTTTCACAACTGGTGCTTTTAGAAACGACTTTAGGTTTCTCGCTCTTTCTGGAGCAGATGAAACGATTGGAATATTTAATCTTATTGACCTAAGACTAGCTTTCACCCTTGACCAAAATAACGGCGGCCACGCAGCCCGCGTTAATTCCGTTGCCTTTAGCCCAGACAAAAAACAGCTGGTTTCAGCTGACGAAACCGGAGTTATAAAAGTTTTTAATTTTGATAATATTTTAGATGCCATTATAGGAAAAAAAGATGCTTGAAAATAAATTAATCGCCTTTAACCTCAACCAAGCCTCAGCAGAGGCACTGCCAACGCTAGCCCAGTTGGCAGAAAGTGGCAGTGCAACCGCACAAGAATTAAGGTTAGCTGGAGTGGCTATGGTGACGAAAACTTTAGAAACTGAAATCGAAGGCGGAAGATTGGAGGCTCTTTTTGAAAGACTTATGCCAAAAGAAGAACCCGCAGCACCCCCCACTCCACCCGGGTTAGATGCTTTCAAAGAAAAGCTCAGGATTTTTCCCATTGAATCATTTCTTGAATCTACTTCCCTCCCTCGAGCCGCTACCTTCTTAGCCGAAGCCGTGGCTTACTTTGAAATTGAAAAAGAAAATAGAGGGGACCTTCTGGCACTTCTTTCAATATCCTTATCTACACGTCCAGCACAAAGAGGCACCCCAGCAGCTCAGTGGACAAACCGGGCTCGTGCAGCACGAGGACTCGGAAAAATCGGAGAAGAACTTGCTTTGGAAAATTTAGGCCGAGCTCTGGAAGAAGAAAGGCACGAAAAAGCAAAAATAGCCATGCAACTGGCTCAAATTGAAATCTTAAGTAGGCTCTATGAACAAGACGAAAATATTGATGCTTACAATAAAATCACGAATATCCAAACTGAATATCCCAAGGTTCAAGCAGTTATTGATATGTTTATAGTTAAACATACAGCCCCTACCCTTTCCAAGAATAGTTTACTAACGCAAGCGTTTGGAGGAACCCGCGAGAGCGCAATACTTTCCAAACTAAGGGAAATTGGAACCGTAGAGGATATTGATGTGATATTAGATATTTTTCCTGTGAATCCCGAGCGGCCAAAGCCAAATGACATAATCAGGCGCCCAGGGAGGATTTCATCCTCTGCTCCAGTTTTAGTTATGGCCGCTGAAGCGGTCATGGAAATTTGGTATCGGGAATACGATGGTAATTTTCCCTATCGAGGATACCTCGAACACGTAGCGCCAAATACGTTACCCATACTTTACGCAGCGCAAGCAAGAATAAAAACAGACAAAGGCACAAAAGCGGATCTTCCAAAATTAAAAAAACACCTAAGAATTAAGCTTCCTCTTTTGCGAACAGCTGCGGCGAAAGCCATTGCGGCTATTCATGTAAGAGCAGGAAATGTAGGCGCGCTGCGACGCATGCTTTGGTCATGGCCTTTATCTAATAAATATGAACGCATAGCCGCAGCAGAAGCAATTGGTGAGGTTGGAAACAGAAGGGATGTTTGGAAATTAAAATTGATGGTTAGAAGCAGAGATGAAGAATTAGTTAGAGCAGCTGCGAGATCATTGGGTAAATTGGGTATGCCAAAAGATCTGCCGAGGGTGCCCGCCTTCGGCGGACATTTTTTTATTAGAGTTGTAACTCGACTATATTTAAACGACGAACTAACCAAAGAAACCCGCCAAACTCTTTGTGAAGCTGTTGCCAATATATTTGCTAGAGCCGAGCGAGAAGAGTCTCTTTATCAAATGGCTAGCACAGAGAACAATAGAAATCCACTTGCTGCAAAGGCAGCAACTTATGGCCTAGTAAAATATTTTGCTGCCAAAGGCGAACTTGAAGAAAACCTAGATGAAATAATGGGTTTTGATTACGGCATCGCTGCCTTATTGGATCACTTTAGAGCTGAACAGGGAGACCCGAGTTATGCTTAATTTAAAACTAATAGCATTTAATATGCAAGCCTTAAAAGACGGCGCGGTGCCAACAATAGAAGATCTATTAACTCGTGCTAGAGACGGTCAATCAATTGAATTTGGCGAGGTGCGCCAGGCGGGCGTTGCGATAGCTGAACCAACCCTAAAAGCCATAATTACCGCAGGAGAACTAACAAAACTGCTACACTCTATTCTTTATTCATCAGTTACGCCAGTTTATGTACTCGATCAATCAAACGGCGGTCACAGTAATGAAGGGATCCCGTGTATAGCCTGGCAACCAGAAGGAAATCTCCTAGCCAGTGCAGGTTTAGATGGTTATCTTAAACTAACTGATGTTTCTGAAAGAAGGGTTGTGCAATCTCATGATTTGAGAGCATGGAAGGGATCTGAATTGGAACATAGAGGATTAATATCCGTCAAATGGAGTCCCTGCGGAAAATTTTTGGTCACGGAAAATGAAACTTATAACATCCCTCCAGAAATTGATCCAGGGAAAATAGTTGACACCCAAACCCAAACCGTCATTGCAGATGGATTTGAAACAAGCGTTGAAAGTGCTATTTCTACTACCGCGCGCTTCCCTGACACCTTCCTCAAAGTCACAACTTACTCTGATGGTCGAATAGAAGTGAAAACCACCGCCGGGCAAGCGCTTTTTACTTTGGGTGATGAAAATAGGTGGGGCGAGCGTGTTACAAGTCACAGATCAAGTCCCGACAAAAATTACGCCCTTTTCAGAACGCGGCCACGAAACGAGGACCCCTACGTAGCAGTAGTTGCCCTAACAGACAACCGTGGGGAACTTTGGAAATTTGACTCACCATACGACAACTGGATTAATAAATTACTTTGGTCCCCCACAAGCACCTGGGCAGCCATGATCACAGAAAGAAACACTATCAGCCTATGGAATGTTGAAGCAGGCATTGCCTCTAGGTTTGAAGGAGAAGAAATGGAAGGGGCCGACCCAGACAAAAAAATAAACACTGCTTCCTGGCACCGAGATGGAAAATACCTAGCTATTGCCATTGGCAACACGATAAAGCTTATTGATGTAGAACAGCCAAAAACAGTTTACACCCTACATCAGGATAATGGTGGCCATCGTGCTAGAGTGAAATCAATTGCTTTTAGTCCAGACGGAGAACTTTTAGCTTCCTCTGATAGAAACGGAAAAATAAATGTTTACGCATTTTCAGATATCCTTGAGGCCATAAAACTTGAAGCAGGAGATACAGGTAATGATTAATTTGAAACTAATAGCGTTTGATATGAACACCAATCTTGAAGAAGGTGCGCTGCCAAAAGCAAAGGATTTAATTGCCAAACTTGATGAAGGAGAAACCGTCTCGGCAGCTGATGTGCGGCGGGCTGGTATTGCTATCAGCAACCAGGTACTTGGTCGGCTTGACCGCCAAGCTATCAGAAGCCTCCTCGAAAGCATGTGTCCTAAAATAGATTTTGATGAACTAATTGAAACTAGCTTTGTTAAGGTAAGAGTAGTTAGTCTGCCCCAAGGTAGAGCAGGTAGCTTCCCTCTTGTTTTAGAAATCTTTAACACCGTTCGGGAAGACAGAACCATTGACTTTGATGGAGACGGCCACGACTCCATGGGTTTTCCAGATAGTTCACCGGGCACACTCCATCGCGAAAAAGTAACCAGCGCAGCTTCTCTTACAGTAAAAATTTACAAAGATAGAATCGAATTTTCCTGTAGCAAGATTCCAGGAGCTACCTTTAGCAGACCAGAGCCAGAGGATAGTATCACTTCTGACCTTGGACAAAGGAAAAGAATTCCCCAAGATGAGTGGACACAAGAAGATCAGGACTATATCGGCGCACCCCTAAACATTACATCCATAGATGTTTCCTATAAATGCGCTTCTTTGGCTCTAAAAACAATTTTGCAGAGAATAAGCAAATCCCACCCTGATCTGGGACAGATTATTAGAGAACTAGGATGGTTAAATGATTAAACAAAAATTAATCGCCTTTAATATTAACGAAAGTGTAAGGGATAACCTTCCTACCTTGGAGTCTTTGGTAAGAAGAGCCAAGGAGCTTGGGGTTGAGGATCTCAGAATAGCTGGAATTCCTTTCACAAAAAGAGCGATTCAAGAACAAATTGACGCTGGAAAAACAAGAGAACTAATCAAAGCACATGTTCCAACGCTTAATCCACTGCATTTAATTGAACGCCATTCCGAAAGTCGTCGTGCAATACTAAGTGCACTTCATGGCTTGCCAAATTTCCCTTATGGAACTTATAGCATAGACTTTGGAGAAGGTTTTTGGTGTTTTGTAAGGGGAGTTACTGTTTCAAGAGCTCTCTTAAATGAAGGCGCTGCTACAAACAAAGAAGAAGTACAAGTTGACCTACAACTTGATTTTAAGTTTGATGGCATCGGGATAGCATTTTACACACAAAACACACGACGAGGATCTGGCAAAGCCCCAGGCGACAGCCATTATGCTTTGGGCCCATTTACTTTTGCACCAACCTCTACCAGTGTTGGTTTAATGTGGAAGGCATCTGAAACCGGCACCGAGCTATCTGATCTAAAAGTCTACGAATATACACTTGCTGATTTTGATTTACAACAGGTTATGCGAGCAGTGGCTCAAAGAGTAAACGAAGCAATAACAAGGATAGTGGGAAATGCTTAAAGCAAAACTTATAGCCTTTAACATAGAAGCCGCTGCAGCCGAGAAATTGACCTCGCCGGCTGATCTGCTTTTGCAAATGGATCAAGGAGAAGACCCTTCTTTTGAAAAGCTGCGTCAAGCAGGGGTAGCAATATCGCAGCAGGTATTGAGTCGCCCGGAAACAAAAGAGCTGACCCAAAAAGTGTTGGAATCCCTCTGTAACGGAAGAGTAGAAGAAATTAGAAAACTAGTAGATTATCTTATTTCAAAACTTGAACCCGCTCAAGGACAACAGCTATCAGCTCGGCTCACCTCCCCCATAGAAAACAACTTAGTTGAAAATCTTGCGCAAAATCAAATTAGCTCGCTAAATGATATTAAACAACTGCTTGATTACCTGGTCTCTCCTCAAAGGAATCGTTCAGTTAACCAAGCTAGCCAAATGCTCCCTAGTCGCGCACAACGATCCACCAATCTATTTACGCTAAGAGACAGTGGCCGTGTAATATCCTACGAATTGCGCCTTAGAGGAAGACGAGAACCCGGTAGCGCTGTTCTCAGCCCTTCCTTCATTGAGGTGTGTAGCGAATATTTGCTAATTGAGGATCCAACCCAGATCGGAGCCAACCCAACAATACTATTTGATTATGAAGTTGAGGAAATAGAAACTAGATTGCCTTTTTGGCAACTTATAGAACGGATTAATGACAGAAATTACGCTGACATTTCTAGATTCCTCAGACATTTTTTCACAAGCGGGCCACATACCGTTATTATTAATGATCCCTTAAGAAATAATTTTAGGCTGAGAATTGACGAGGTTGCAGTTACCAAAATATACGAGGGGGATTCTGATGGAAGCCTAACTGGTTCTACTTCGACAGAAGCAGCTTCTTCCCAAAGCACTTGTTCTCTTGAGGCTCAGATCGACCAAGAAGGTATTATTCTAGTCTTTTCTTTTGATCCAACCACTACCCGAAATGTACGTTATAGCCAAGCTGAAGAAGTTCTTGCTCCCAATAATGAAAGTGTGTCAATGGAATGGACAGCAAGCGAGAAACTGCCCACCCCTCCGGACGAACCACAACGCTATGCTTATTATAAATACATATTAACTGATTTCAATTTAGCCCAAATTATGCGTGACTTTGTTACCAACGTCGCGCAGAAGCTTGCGGAAGGATAAAGGGAAAACATGTTTAATTTTAAATTAATAGCCTTTAATATTGACCAAAGCCAGCTAGAGAAGCTTCCCACCCTCGCCTCTTTGTTGGCAGATTACGATGCTGATAGAGATGTTTCTGTTGATGACCTAAGGTTAGCTGGAGTGCCGGTTGCAAAACCGTCTTTTGCACGAGATCCAGACATCATTTTCGAAGCTATTCGCTCAGTTCTGCAGAAACAAGAAAAAGCTGCCCAGCTTGCTGAAATAAAAATCAAAGTCGCGATAAGAGTAGCTAAGGCAAAACTACCTGCTCTTTATCTTCAAAAACCAATGGAACCAAGATTGCTTTGGGATTTTGTTCAACTATTAAACAATCCGCAAAATCTTGCTGGAAAAGAAATTTCAGCTGGTTCTCTCACCCTAAAAATAACCCAGGCAACAAAAGAAGCTTTCTCTTTTCATATCCAGGGAGCGGAAATAGTTTGTCAGGGGGGGCAATATAGTTGGCAAGTGTTTGGAACCATCACAGAAAATGGAATACGAGTTACAACAAACCCCATAACAAGCGATCGAAACCTGGGTCTCCCTTTCCCTAAAACCCGAGATTTTGATCCCAACGAAAACGCTGCAACAATATCTTGGAGAGAAACTCCTTTTGCTAGCTCACAAAGAGAACGAACGATTGGCCCAATTAATCTTCGAGCAATTTGTGAAACCTTGATCGAGCGTTTTATTGAGGAAGGGGTAGAAATAGGAGTCTTCAATGATTAAAGCAAAATTAATAGCATTTGATATGAATCAAACCAAGGCAGCAGAGTTGCCAACAGTGGAAACATTACTGACACACCTAGGCGATTTAACCCCTCAAGCAGTGCGCTTGGCTGGATTTCCCTTAACCATTCAAGCCATTGACCAAGCAATTGAAAGCGGTCAAATTGAAGCCTTCCTAAAAACCGATCTTGTAAGTGGTCGGAAACTTTGGTATACAATCCAACACCTTTCAGACCCATCGTCATTGAAAGATAAAACATTCAGAGTTGGACCATATACTGTAAGTATCACCAACCCCAATCCCTCACAGTTTACTTTTAAAATTGAAGGTATCCCAATTAGACGGGGCCTTCAAGTTACTGTCGTGGATGTTGGCTCCTCTCCTTCTGTTCTTGTCGATACCACCTACACCGTATCAGCTACCATCCGTGAAACGGGCGTAGAATTTCTTCTTCCCTCTCAATTAGAGGCAGAACATATTTATGATCCAAACGAGGAAAATATAAGATGGGAGTGGGAAGAGGAAAACCCTTTCCGTGACTCAGAAAACCAGCCTAGTTGTGCAAAGCATAAATATATGCTTAGTGGCTTTAATCTGCGCATCATTATTGAGGAACTTATAAGGCAAATATAAAATGTTTTTAGCAAAACTTATAGCATTTGAGACAAATGAAGCTAAAGTAGCACAATTGCCAACCGTGGAAACATTGTTGGCAAATTTGGGTGATTTAACCACTGAAGCAGTACGCCTGGCAGGATTCCCTCTAACTCTTCAAGCTATTGACCAAGCAATTAAAAGTGGTCAAATTGAAACTATCCTCAAAACTAATCACGTAAGTGCTCAAAAACTCTGGGAGGTAATTCATCAAATAACTGATACGTCTCCCTCCTCACCATTTCGAGAGATGACTTTTAAAGTCGGCCCTTATAGCGTAAAAATCAAAGATCCGGATCCGTATAATTTTACTTTACACGTTGTGCCCCCTAGCCCTACCGTAACAGTTATCCAAGACAGCTCTCCCGCCGAGGCACTTTCAACCGTAGAACACTTTCCATGGAGATTATCAGTTAAGGTTTTTGAAACTGGCGTAAAACTTGATCTAGTGGGGAAACCATTTGACACCACAGAAATGGGTTTCACAGAAGAAGCGCTAAGAGGATTAGTAAATCCAAGAAGTAGCTCTATTAATCTTCGCTGGAGACTCTTTAGATCTCGACTAAAAGACCCGTTTACTGGAACAGAAAGAAAACATCCACTGGAGACCATACATCTCGTCGAAAACTTTAATCTGCGCGAAATCATTGGAGAGTTGATCCAGCAAATTGAGGAACAAGAAGATGCTTAAGTTAAAACTCATTGCCTTTAATATCCGAGAAAGCTATGTTGAAGGAGAAATCGCTAACGTTGAAGAACTTATTTTGCGAGCGCAAAGCCACGCTGAAGTAACCACAGAGGATGTAAGATTAGCCGGCGTTCCAGCTGTAAAACGCCATATTGATGAGGCCATAAGCCAAGGAACTATTGTTAAATTCCTTACTCCCTTTCTTCCGCCGAAAAAAGACCCCAAAGCAATTGAAACTTTAATGAAAGAAGTAATTTCATCTTTCAGCGAGGGCCCAAAAAGACTACACCTCTCAAAATATGTGGGACGAGGAGCCTTTAGATTTGCGGCTTTTAGCCAATTAGGCATTGGCTCGCGACAAGATCTCAAGCAAATCGCAAATTTTTTAACCGATGGACGCCTGCTAGCCCTAGCGCGAGATCCGCAAACCGCTAGCTTTACTCTTCCTGTTTCCGGCTACTTTGTGCGCTTTGAGGCTGAATCAATTCACGTTCGTATATCAGGCGCTGATCTCATGAATGGCGCAGCTCCATTTATAAAAATTGAAACTCTAAAGGTTGAAAATGGCGGGGAAACGGTTGATTTGTTTGTAGATCATCCAGAGTAGATATTTTCGCAAAAGGCTAAAAAAGGGGACACACGCTTTACGAACAAAAGGGGTCCGTCCCCATTTAAGTCTTTAGTGTGAGTTTGTAGTTGTGCCTGACACCATTTTGTGTCTGACACTAATTCATAATGGCTTTTCTTAAGCTCTTTGAGCTACCATCGTTCCTGATAACCCTATCCGCCATTGCTAGATATTCCTTTTGCGGCATTTGGGAACTAATCCGTTTTTGGGCAGAAGTTTTCGACGAGCCCTTTTTTAGTAGCCGTTTTAATCTCTTTTCTTTAGATGCCATAACCACCCAAACCTCATCCACATAATCTACCAAGCCAATCTCACTAAGCACCGCTGCATTTATCACAATCAACTTACTACTTACTACTAACAACTTACAACTTTCTATAATCGCCTCCCTCAACCTCGGATGAACGATGCCATTCAATTGCAAGAGCTTCTTTTCATCAGAAAAAACAATCTTAGCTAATTTCTGGCGATTGATTTTGCCTCCGCGCATCAAGATCTTGGAACCAAAGGCTTTTACGATCTCTCGCCACACCGGGGTTTGGGGGTTATATAATGTATGCGCAACTTGATCGGCATCAATCACAGCTGCCCCTTGTTTTTGCAATATCTTGGCTACGCTGTCCTTACCTGAAGCAATGGGACCGGTTAAGCCGATAATTTTGTATGGTTGGTCATTCATCATTGGTTGTTAGGAATTATAGCATAAAAGACAAACGCCTATTAGGAGGTTTAAATATGTTTTTGCAAACCGTCTCGGAGGCCGAGCGGGCACGGATCCCGCCGAAGGCGGGAGAGCGAGGCCGAGAGCGAGCGCCAAAATCCTCGCAGGGGATTTTGAGCGCGTGTTTGCAAAAATATTATTTAAACCTCCGTAAAATCCTCCCCCTTGACAAATCCCCCAGAGTAAAATAGAATTCAAATAATGCGATTTGCAAAACATTTAATCGCAACTTGTATTTTGTGCTTTTGTGCTCTTGTGTTCTTATGTCCTTCCCTCACCTCGGCAGCTGACCTTGATTTTCCCTATGCTGGTGTCCAAATCAAACTTCCCCCACAAGAGGACCCCTTCCCAGGCATAGGCAATTACTACAGTACCCTTTCAAAAGGCATGGAAACTGCTCTCTGGAACCCAGCTTCCCTAGCTAAGCTTTCTCTCTCGGAAGCGTCTATTTCAACCTTAGGGCCGCTTGAAAGGTACACTTATAACCGAAGCTTTGAAATAGCTGAAACAAGCGGTGATCTTATGCTTGATGGCGGAACAACTGCTGCCGGTGAATATGGTATATTTTATCGATCACCCGCTGCTATCGGAAGTGGAATCAACACCAAAGAAGTAGAAGTAATGACCCATTCAAATTTTGCCACTGAAGGCACCGGAGTTAATTTTAACTCGGCCTTAAGAGTCAATGAATGGATCACAATTGGCTTTGCTGCAACCAGCCCGCTTGCCGCTGATATGGCCGCATCAGGGGATTTTCCTTTAACTGTCCGGTCCGATATCGATTTTCGCGGGCAATCAACCCCGGACATGGAAATAACCAATGCTGGAAAACTAAAATACACCTATGATGTAGGTCCCACAATCGTAACCTATGAAAGCACGGGAACTGTTTGGACGGGTTTTCTTTCCCAGGAGGCTACTATTCCTTCCACCACCTACGGAGAATTTAGGAATAATGTAAACATTGAAAGCCCCTACATGGGAAGCATTGCATCAAAAATCGGCAAATTATCCCTCGGGGTTAATATGATTCCTATTTCTGCCACCGCTAATATTGATAATGACTTACAAGTAGCGGTTAATTCTGATGCTGATGATATTATTCTTTACTTCCCAAATTTTGACCCAACCAACGAACTAGAGATCGTAAACTGGGTGAATGATCCTAACCAATACGGCACCTCAGCAGGATATTCAGAGAAACAATTCAATGTCCATGAAGGCGAAATCTTAGGGACTGCCAGATATACCGGCTATTACACGGCCAGCACCACCCGCTTCGATATTGGCTCAATGTATGACATTACAGACTGGCTTACGGTGGGGGTGGTTTTTGAAAACTTCGGAGGAGCATCCCTTAATATGAAGGGAAACGGGATATCTACTTTCATAAATTATCGAGATGTCAATACCAGTGAGGTGGACCAACTACAAAACTTAATTGACCCGGGAGGCCTGACAGAAATTGACCTCTTGGCAGACGAATGGATAACTACTGACGAGGTAAACAGCATTAAACTTTTGCTTGAACCAGAAAAGAATTATCCTCTCCCCAAAAGGATCCGCTACGGCATAGCGCTTAAAAAACCTTGGTTGATTGCCATTGATTTTGAGCAAAACACCAACCCGATTTCTTTTGTAGCAACGATAAATAATGTGGAAGAAACAATTACGGTTAGCAATATCAATTTCGTGCGAATTGGCGGGGAAACCCAAATCTTTAGGCTGCCCGCTTGGTTTCGCGGAGGCACCACCCTTATGCTTAAACCAGAAATTACTGGGTTGGATGCTGACACCCAAAACACGGTAAACAACGCCTTCCGATACGGGGCTTTGCCAATAAAACTGGATTTGGGTCTGGATATGAATTTCTGGGGGACTCTGATTGGAAACTCCCTGGGAATAAATGCACAATCTATAATCAGCGTTTTACAGGTTGATGTCACCAACATGGACTTAACTAAAATGATTTACAGCAATTTCTACGTGGCGCGGGGCCCCTGGCAGATATCCTGGCTCATTTCGGCTGATCCCTTAGCTTCGGCCGCAGCTTATGGCTCAAGGACACCACCTCCGGGTCAGAAAAAGGAGATAGAATTAAGTGATCTCAAATATGTTCAAACTTTTGGGGTAACCTATAAATTCTAAATACAATGACAAATGACAAATTAAAAATGCTTCCTTCGGACCGAGCACAAGGCCTTTCCCTTCGGGCTGAGGGAAAAGTCCTTTCTCAGGACGAAGCCTCAGGACGAGGTCGCACTGAAGATAAGGACAACGCTCAGCACAAAGTGACAAATTATGGTTGGATCATTATAATAGGAATAGTCGCTACACTAGGGATAGGAACAAGAGCCGAAGCAATAACTGCTTTTGCTACCATGGAAACCCCAGAAATTATGCGTATTAATATTAACGGCACTAGAATATTTTCCGGAGATCCCATAACGTCGCTCCCCCAAATTGCTGTAACTGCTGCCACTACCTCTACCATGGAAACAATGCGACTAAAATTAGGTACGATAAATACGAACATAACCTTTACGCAAAGTGGAAATACTTGTTTAGCAACCTACAACGTGACCAGCGCTATTGCCGCTGGCACCTATGGTCTCACCATTGAGGCTTTCACAACCTCTGGGAAGGCAGCCACATATGAAGTCTATCCGTTATATATTAGAACGAGTAACGACCTAACTATCCAAGGCTATCCTCTAAATTATCCAAATCCTTTTGATCCAGGGTCACAAACAACCACCATTAGCTATACACTCTCAAAATCTTCCAACGTAAAAATCAATATTTTTGATCTAGCTGGCAACTTGCTTGTAAGCAATGGTTATTCAACTAATCAACCAGGTGGAACGGCTGGATACAATGAGGTTACCTGGGACGGCAAAGCAAGTGGCGGCAGCTATGTGGGAAATGGCATTTATATCTATCTGATTATCGCTGACGGAAAAGTAGCCCAGAATGGCACGGGCAAGATTGTGGTGTTCAAACAATAAATAATATGCAAGATACAAGATACAAGACACAAGATACAAATAAATTCAAAACATCAAATTTCAAACATGCTTTTGGGATTTGGTTATTGGTTATTATTTGGTTTTTGTGTCTTGGTTATTGGTCATTGGGGCACGCAGTAGACGGCATTTCCCTTAACCCGGCCCAAACCATATTTTCTGCGCGGCAGTTGGGAATGGGTGGAGTTGGTGTTGCTTTTTCAGGTGACGCTAACGGAGTATTTACCAATCCCGCCGGACTAGCAAATGCAAGTTTTCCTCAAATAAGTGCTTCTTCGCGCAAACTGCTCATGAACGAGACCCAGTATACTTTGCTTGATTGGGCCATGCCAACTAACTGGGGAACTTTTGGCATTGGATATACCAGTATGAATACCGGAGGATCCCTTCCCACTAAACTTGATCCCGCAACCGGGCGCATTGTGATTGACCCAACCCGCGAAGCCACCAGCTATGATAATAATGTTATTGCCATATCCTACTCAAGAAAAGTACGCCCAAATCTATCGCTCGGTACTAACGTAAAATTCTTCAATCAATCTCTAAGCGGAGATGTCTCTAGCCGAGCCCAAGCTACGGGAATTGATTTGTGTGCTCTGTACCAAGCAAGAAAGTGGTTAACCCTAGGAGCTAACCTGCAAAACGTTGTTGAAGGAAATCTAGCCTGGAAAGGCAGCACCAGCGATAAAATTGGCGGATTCTATAAATTGGGAGCGAAAGTTAATCTTTTGGGTGCATCCAGCGAAGCTCTTAGAACAAACTCCCAACAACTTTACGTTGGAGTAGATTACGATATGCCTCACAGCACTCTCGCTTCAAGCAACTATCATATTGGTCTTGAATATCTTCCCATTGACAAGGTAGCAGTGCGCACCGGCTACAATCAGGCTGGCTTCACCCTGGGAGTGGGGATAATAAATGAGGGTTTTCGTTTTGATTATGCTTTTGTCTCTAACCCCGAAATCCCAGGAGACAATCCTCATTATTTTTCTCTTTCCTACATTGGAGAAAGGGTCCTTGATGTTTCCTACACCCTCAAGGAAAAAGAATCGGGCATCATATTTATTCAACCTGAAAACCGTACCATCACCAGCGAAGAAAGCATTGTCGTCAGCGCGGAAGCACGGGCTAAAATTATCCTGGATCAAAAAAAACGCTGGATTGTTACCGCCATCTCCGAAACCCAAGAAGTTACTGAAATCATTGAGTATGAAAATCTTAAACCGGTTTATCTTAACGGCCAGGAAGTCTATCAAAGCGGAATAATCGACGTTTCAGCCCCACTTACCCTAGGAAGGAATGTTTTACAATTAGTTGGTTATGCCACCGTTGAGGGACTAGTTAAAAATGTCTCCCCCGAAACATTGATGATGTCCTCTGAAGTAGTTGTCCTGCGCTTTGATCCTTTTCCCGATACCCCGATGGATTACTGGGCAATTCGACCTATTGCACTGGGCATAACCCTAGGGGTAATAAAAGGCTATCCGGATGACACCTTTAAGCCAGACAAAGGAATTACTCGAGCAGAATTGGTAACCCTGCTGGTCAGAACGATTGGAGTCCCGACTGATCAAGAGCTTGATTCCATGTCTTTCAAAGACGTCCCAGCCAATAACTGGGCAGCAAAATACATCGACTTTGCTGTAGAAGAAGGCCTGGTAATGGGATATCCTAATAACACATTTAAGCCTAACAAAGTCGTAACCCGAGCCGAGGGCGTGACCATCATAGCCCGTTATGCCACCTTGGCCCTAAAAGAAGTAGATGAGGTTCCCTTCCCCGATCTGGTTGCCGACTACTGGGCAAATAAATATATTGTTGCAGCCCTTGAAGCTGGCATAATAAAGTATCTGGAAGGCAAGAATTTTGAGCCCAATGCTCCCCTTACTCGTGCCGAAGCCTGCGAAGTTCTTTATTGGACGCCACAAATCCAGCGCAGAGTAAATCAATTCTGGGAAACTGGCTTTGTCTCACCCTACCAGGAAGGAACTCCTGCAGATGTACCTCCAACAACCACTATCAGCACTCCTGAAGCGATAGCAACCCCTCCTAGCACCCAAGAGGCAGTTGAAACTCCAAGCACAACTCCTGAAGCTACGGAAACCCCAACCCCGGAAGCACACTAAATCGTTCACCGTCACTTTTTATAACAATGGTTCCATCTTGATCCGTGCGATAGACCTTCACTCCCTTTAATTTTTGGAGTGTTTCAGGATGGGGATGTCCAAACTGGTTGTTTTTACCACAAGAAATAACAGAAACCTCAGGGTTTACGGCAGACAAAAATAAGGCGGTAGTTGAAGAATTGCTACCATGGTGGCCTACCTTGAGCACGGTAGAGGAAAGCAGCGAATCCGGAAAGGTACTCAAAATATTTTCTTCCCCCTCTTGTTCACAATCACCAGCAAAAAGCATTGAAAAATCATCATATTGCAGACGAAAAACAATGGATAAATTATTAATCCCTGAATTTGCCTTAGCTATTCCCCCTCCCTTGGGATGAAGTATCAGTCCTTCTATGTTTTCGTCAAATTTGATTTTTTGACCGGCCTGCGCTAGATGATATTTTATGCTGTTCTTTTTAATTAGACCAAGAAATCTTCTATAGGCCTGTGATTCATAAACTACACCCGTGTGGAGCACCTCATCAACCTTAAACTTTTCTAAGATCTCATTTAAGCCACCTACATGATCGCTGTGGGGATGAGTAAGAATTACAAGATCCAATTTATTTACCCCCTTCTTTAGCAAATAGGGGATAACCATTCTTTTCCCCATCCATCGCGTTCCCCCATCAACTAAAATTTTTTTATTTGGGCACTCAATAAAAATTGAATCACCCTCCCCCACGTTCAAAACCGTAATGTTTAAACCATTAGCCTTAAAAGATAGCGCCAAATCCCACAGAATAACTGAAAGGATCCCAAAAACAAGAACCAATAACCTAAATTTGTTCATTTTAGGAAATTTTCCAGACTGCAAAACATAAACAAACCCAATTAACCCCAAATAATAAGCCACGAGAAGAGGAATCTTAGGCGCTCCCAAATAGATTTGAGCAAAAGGAAGGGCAGCCAATCTAGCCACAGTAAAATGGACAAGAATTAATAAAATAAGGTTTGAAGAATTAATCAGCGTTGCGGCTGGCAAAAATAGCAAAGAAAGGAGGCTCGACATAAATCCTAAAACTATAATGGCGCCGGCCAAAGGAAGCACCAAAATATTTGTAAAAACTCCAACTGCCGAAAAGCGGCTAAAATGAAAAATGGTTAATGGGGCACAAGCTAGTACCGGAGCAATTGCAATTGATAAAAGCGAAGCGATGGCCTTTGGCATAAAAGTCCTTAAACGGCTGTTAATTATGGGACTAATATAAATCAGGGAAAAAGTGGCAGCAAAGGAAAGTTCGAACCCCGCATAAAAAAGACACCTCGGATTAAACAGCAAAATAATAAAAGCTGCCAAAGCTGCTGACACAAAAACGTCTTTTTCTTTTTCAAAGAGAAGGCCCAAAAGCATAATTTCGGCCATGATGGCAGCGCGGAGGATCGAGGGCCCAAGTCCCACCATGACAGCGTAGAAAAGATTAACAGCTGAAACGATTACTACTCCCAGCCAAAGCGGCAATCGCGCGCTTCGCACTACAAAAAGGCAAACCCCAATTAAAATGGCCAGGTGCATGCCTGACGCAACTAAGAGATGGGAAACTCCAGCCCGGCGGTAGATTTCTTTTGTCTCAAAAGGAGTTTTAGCTGAGGCTGAACCAAAGATAATACTATTTAAAAGGGTTCCGTAGGGTTTGGGAAGAGTTTTGTGACTGTTTTTCATCAGACGCTCTCGAATTCCCATAGTAATTTTTATGACCGCATTGCTAGAGTTTACTTTGGTCTGCGCAACAAAAGGAGTGGGACTTCGAAAACTAATATTAATTAATCCCAGCAATAGAAAAAGAAAGACAATCAATAATTTGCAGTCTACCTTTCTTAGAATACACCCCAGCGTAAATATTATAAGAAAGCCTGCCACAATAAATGGGAGCCAAAGAGGAAGATTAATAGCACCTCCAATAATTATTCCACCAATGTAGGAAAGTGTAATTATTACTATGGGCTTGGTCAAAGCTAAATCCTTATCCAGTCTTTTATTTTCCTAAATTTGCCGTCGCCCACCCCGTCTACTTTCATAATATCCTCAACTGCATAAAAGGGACCATTGTCTTGGCGATAGGCAATAATTCTTTTGGCTGTAACTGGGCCTATCCCTGAAATAGTACATAATTCTTTTTCTGTGGCAGAATTTATATTAATTTTTTTGCTGCCGATTTCGCGATCACCTAATAGCTCACTTGTCACAAACCCTTTCTTTTGCAATACTGGAACACAAATCTTCTGGCCATCATTAAGTTTTACTGCCAGATTAAGGGATGAAAGGTCAGCTAAGCCGCTGGTGCCTCCGGCAAGCTCTAATAAATCAACCAACCGATCCCCCGGCAGAAGCTTATAAACCCCCTCCCTATTAACCGCTCCCACCAAATGCACCAGGATTTCTTCCCTAGAAATAGGCTTTGGCTCTTCAATTATAATTTCTCCTTTATCAGAAAAATTGCGATAGGCCATAACCGCTAAGCCAGATAGAATAACTAGAACTAAGCCCAGAAGTATCAGTTGTTGTTGCCGCGTTAAATCAGACAGCATATAAGAAGAGTAGCAAGGTTATTACCAGGAATGCGAATAATCCGAATAAAATCGAATCCCGCTAATTTTCGGTATAAAGATAGGAAAAAACGACATTGGACCTCGGACGTTGGACGGATGGGATTCCCTAGGGGGGTGTCGAGATCTTGACACCCTGTGTTAGTTAAAGCTTATGATAGATCTTTAAAATATCGCTCACATAAGAGGCAGTGTGGGGTTTGTAGCCCTTATTGCGGGCTACGGCATTGGGGCCTTCTAGATAGCCAGCCACAGAAAAGGAAACCTGATCCGCATATTTTTCAAACCTGCCTAACAGGTATTTCATGTAGCGAACCGTACCTTTCACATTTTGATCGATATCAAAGGGTTCGGTAACGCCAGTACTTTTGCAGGTAGCCGGCATAAGCTGACCTAAGCCCAACGCCCCACTGCTCGATACAGCCTTGGGATTAAAGCGGGATTCTCTAGCAATTAAGGCAGTCACTAATTTGGGGTTAACCTGGTAGGCCTGCGAATGGCGCATAATGCTGTCGGTAATAGCTGCGGCTTCATCGGGATTTCGGTAGTTGGCAATATATTTTTGAATAGAAGGCCTTACATTTTGTCCTACTACAGCAAAATATTTGGGATTAACAGAAGATTGCTGGACAACTACGGCGGCGGGGATTTTGGATTCGGGAACCGAGGGGGGAGTATAACCTTTATTGCTCCCTAAACTGCCAAAAATAGTTGCAGCAAACAAAAGTACAATTATTGCGGTACTTACGCCATCCATAAAATATTATTTATCTTGAAACTTTTGTTTTTCTTGCGGGGTGACGGACCTGCGGGTTAGATTTACCCGGCCTTTTTCGTCAATTTCTTTGACCTTGACAATGACTTCATCTCCAATTGCGAGTTCGTCCTCAACTTTGGCAAGACGCTTCTGGGAAATTTCTGAAATATGCACTAATCCATCTTTTCCCGGAACAATCTCAACAAAAGCACCAAAGGGAAGAATGCGCACTACTTTTCCCTTATAAACTTCGCCTTCCTTTGGCTCAAAGGTCAATTCTTCAATCATCTTTTGTGCCTTCTTTGCGCCCTCAGTGTCAACCGCCGTAATCAGGATACGGCCATCATCTTCAATATCAATTTGAACACCAGTTTCCTCAACCATTCGCTTAATATTCTTTCCCCCTGGACCAATGACTGCCCCAATCTTTGATGGATCAATCTGAATGGTAAAAACCCGGGGTGCATAAGGGGAAAGCTCTTTTCGCGGAGAAGAAAGAGCTTCTTGCATTTTATCCAAAATTTTAATTCTAGCTAGTTTAGCTTCTTTTAATGTCTTTTCGATTAACTCTAGCGACAAACCATCGGTCTTAACATCAACCTGGATAGCAGTAATCCCATCTTTGGTGCCAGCCACCTTAAAATCCATGTCCCCTAAGAAATCCTCCACCCCCTGGATATCCGTTAAAAGAATTTCCCTCTTCCCGTCAGAAATCAAACCAATGGAAATCCCGGCTACGGGACTTTTAATTTTTACACCAGCATCCATCAGAGCCAAAGTACTAGCACAGGTAGACGCCATAGAGGTTGATCCATTAGAAGCCAGCACTTCCGATACCAAGCGGATCGCGTAAGGAAATTTATCCTCGTCTGGAACCACCGGCAAGAGTCCCCTCTCCGCCAATGCCCCATGCCCAATTTCGCGCCGGCCTGGTCCACGCATGGGCCGAACCTCGCCCACAGAATAGGCCGGAAAATTATAATGATGCATGTAACGCTTGGTCTCTTCAGGGCTTAAGCCGTCCAGCTTTTGCTCCTCTCCTAAGGAACCCAACGTTGCCACCGTTAACACTTGAGTCTCTCCACGGGAAAAAATAGCTGAGCCATGGACCCGCGGAAGAACACTAACCTCACAGCCGATTTGGCGAATATCGCCAAAACCTCTGCCATCCAGCCTGCGTTTATCCTCTAGGATCATTTTGCGCACAACGTCTTTTTCAATTTGCTTAACAACTTCTTTAATGTCAGAAGGTGATTCCTCAATAATCTTCTTTAATTCTTCGTCGCTTCCACCTTTTATTGATTGAACAAGCTCCCCTACTATCTTTGCCAACTCATCCATTCTTTTGTCGTTTTCCGCGATATCCATAACCTTTTTAATTTTCTTTTCTGCAGTTTCCTTAACGTACTTTTCGATCTTTTCGGCTGGTTTATAAAGCTTGACTTCCATCTTCTTTTTGCCAGCAGCGGCAACCAGTTCTTTTTGAAGCTTGACTACCTCTTTTATTTTCTTCTGGGCAAGTTTTAGGGCTTCTAAAACATCATTTTCGCCGATTTCAAGTGCCCCACATTCAATCATCAAAATCTTGTCATGGGTTCCTGCTACCACCAAATCCATCTGGGATTTCTGAATCTCTTCAATGCTTGGGTCAACAATAAACTTATCCTCTAACTTAACCACCCGAGCGGCACCAATTGGCTCGGGAAACGGAATATCAGAGATTGAAAGGGCGGCTGAGGCCCCAATAATGGCTAAAATATCCGGTGGGTTTTCTGAATCTACCGAGAGGGGGGTAATCACAATCTGAACATCATTTCTGTACCCTTTTGGAAAAAGCGGACGGATCGGCCTATCAATGCGACGCGAAGTCAAAACTGCAGTTTCGGTTGGCTTTCCTTCACGTTTAAAAAAACCGCCGGGAATTCTGCCGACGGCATAGAGCTTTTCCTCAAAATCAACTAAGAGAGGGAAAAAATCAATTCCTTGGCGCGGGGTATCCTTGGTAACTGTGGTAGCCATAACCATGGTATCACCTAGGCGCACCACCACCGACCCATTGGCCTCTCTGGCCATCCTGCCCGTTTCAATCGAGAGAACCTTGCCTCCCCCCAAATCCATCTCTTTCTTTTTTATCATCTAAGTCCCAAACTTACCACCAGGTTCTTATATCGGCCGCTATCTTGACCCTTAAGATAAGTAAGAAGTTTCTTGCGTTGACCAACCAACATAAGAAGCCCCCGACGGCTGTGGTTATCCTTTTTATTCGTTTTTAGATGGTCAACCAATTGATTGATCCGTTTTGTAAGCAGAGCAACCTGCACTTCAGGAGAACCAGTGTCCCCTTTATGCTGCTCATACTTTTGCATTATCTCGTCTTTTAGCTCTTTCTTTAATGCCATCATTTTAATTGTAGCATGGATTTGATCAAAAGTCCAAGACGAAAGTAAGCCCCATCGCCAAAAGCGCAGCTATACCGTCAAAAAAAAGATCTTCCACGGCAAAGTAGCGGCCGGCAACAAAAAGTTGCTCCCATTCCTTTAAAAAAGAAATAAGCATGCACAAAAGAAAAGAACTCCACAAAACTTCAACATTCTTTTTGGAAAAAGAAAGGTAAAAGAGAAAGAAAAGCACAAAAAAAGCGATAAAATGGAGCACTAAAAAGATGGTGGCCAGATCCGGCAGAGGAAAATGTTTGCCCGGCTCCGGAATCATAGAAAGAGCAAAAATACCTATAATCCAGCAAACTAAAAGAGCGCGGATCCAAAAAAGCTTATTTTTCATCGCCCTTCCCTATTGATTTACGCTCTTATAAAGTAGATAGACGGTAATTAGGGCCGTGGTAGTTTGGGCAAAAGTCGTTGCCGCATTAGCCGTGGTAATCCAGAATTCGTTCCAGCTAAAGGGCTGCTCGTATCTAGCAATTTTGAGCGGTTTGGCCGGAACAATAATAGTATCACCGGCTTGAGCTTTGGTAAACCAAACACTTTTTTCAACTCTGCCACTGGCCCGGAGCAACATTATCTGCCCGCTATTGGCAAAACTTGTGCCTCCGCCACAGATATCCACATAATCACCAACCGAATACTTTGGATCATAGAAAATAGTTCCCGGAGAATAAACCTCTCCCATAACCGTAACATTATTAACATAATTAGGAACTATTATGCGATCACCATCTTGCAAAAGAATGTCTTCACGGTTACCGGGTTTAATTTTATTAAAATCAATTAACAACCTGCCAGGGATCTGAACATCCATCTTCTTATACTCAAAATCATAGGTTGCATTAATTTGTTTTATGTGATAGGCTGCTTCCTCTGAAGGCATGCCAATTGGCAGCTGGGCTAAATCTCGTTGCTTTCTTTCCTCAAGCTGGCTTTTAAGCCTTTGGGCATCGATCTCTTGCTCTTCTTTTATTGATTCACGCACAAAAATTGCTCCACTTAAAAAGGCGTTACTGGTATACCCACCAGCTCTCCCAATTACCGAGGAAAGCCTCTCTCCCTGATAAATTGCATAGGCCCCTGGAAAAATAACATTTCCAACCATCGTTACAGTCTTGTCGACTCCATAATCAGGAGTCTGTCGCACAAACAAATAATCATTGGCTTGCAAGAGATAATCTTGGCTTCGGTCGCCTTCCTTTAGGACCTTATCCAAATCAACCTCGTAAAAATAAGTCTTATTCGGCGGCTCAAACCTAACCAATTCCGCTTTTTTGAGATAAGCACTATCTTTTACTCCACCCGCCAAAAAAATCAAATCCGAGACATTCATATCTTCAGTCAAAAGATAAGAGTTATCTCCATCCACCACATCCCCAGAAACATGAACCATAGGAATACCCTCGATTTCTTCCTTTGAATAAACGCGAATATTATCAAATTCTTTGAGTTCTGGATTATCCTTGGCAACCCCCATTTTCATCCTAGTCAAATTAACCGCAATAATCTCAGGCTGTATTTTGGGAGGGACGATGCGAACAATCTGCGCCCGCTCCATATAGGTTCCTGGAGCCAAGCCATCTGCCTTAACAAACAAATCCATAAGACTCATTTTAGGATCCAGCTCATAGCGGCCTGGACGGTTTACATTTCCCGAAAGATAAACAACATTTCGAACTACTGGCTCAATTGAAAAAACTGCTATAAAATCTTCGTTTTTCAAATAGAGCGGCTTGGCATACTTGGTTTTTAAATAATCCGCATAATTGATATCCAGGGCTGTTTCTTCAATGTTAGCCTCTTTTCGCTCAATCTGGATTCGTTGAAGATAGGTTGTTGGCGTAACGCCGCCTGCCAAACTTATAAAATCACTTAATTCAGTTCTAGTAGACATTAGCTCGTAAATAGCTGGGTTTCTGACATTGCCGGAAATAGCTACTACATCCCCAATTTGCGGCACCCTGATTACATCTCCACTTTGTAATAAAACATCATCATTCTTATTCCCAGTCAGGATAAAGTCATAGAGATCCACTGTTCGAATCACCTTACCATTCCTAACTAGCTTGATATTTCTCAAAGTTCCTTTGCGGGTTGGCCCTCCACCAATAAAAATCGCATCATATAAAGAGGTGTTGGCCAAAATCGTATAAGCTCCAGGTTTTTTAAAATCCCCTAATAAATAGACTTTAATTGAGCCAACTTCCTTAACGGTTAGATCAATATTAAAATCTGCAACAAAGATGGTAGCCAACCTCTCATATAAAACATCCCGGGCTTCTGCCAAAATTAGCCCTGCTAAGGCCACCACCCCCACTTTAGGAAGAGTAACCGCTCCTCGCTCATCCACACGCAGGGCAAAAGTATCATTAACATTTCCCCAGATAGTAACTAAGAGATCATCTCCAGGATGAATTCTGTAATCCGGACCAACTGGAACGCTAGGGATTAAAGTGAACTGGCGCCCCACAGTTTTGCTGAAAATATCATAACCAAACTGACGAAGCGGTCTTTTTGTCCTATCGCTTATTTTTTCTTGGTAGCCTTCCTCAATCTGGGATAGCTCTTCCTCAATAAGCTCGCCTTCTTCAGCTGCTTTTAGTTCCTCTGGGTCAATTGGGCCAGTTAGGGTAGCTTCTTCTTTTATTGTTTGGGTAGCTTGATTTGGCGACTGACTACTTTGAGTTTCTAATCCGAGTAAACCCTTAATTTCATTTTTCTCTGCCGGGGTTAGATCTTTTATCTGTTGTTTTTGTTGAGGGGTGAGTCGCTTTATAGCCTCAGAAGCCGACGCAGCAAAAACCGGTAAAGGAGAAATTGTATTAATAAAACAAAAAACCAGAAACAACGCAATTAATTTCATGGATCTTTTCACTTTCATTGCCTCCTAGTGGAAAATCTGCCAAGAACGGACATTTTAGCATCTTTTCTAACCCCTGTAAAGACTACTTGTATTCCCTCTTTCTCTGGTGCTCACGCAAGTTAGCCATATAATTCAAGACAAAACTAAGTAAAATACCTAGCAAAAGAGAGGCAGCTATAGCAGCTACAATGTTTTTTCTCATCGAGGACAGAGGTTTGGCAGGACAAACTGCTTCATCAAGCTCCTGAAAAGTAATATCTAAGGAATGCTTAGTTAAAAAGCCTCCGAGCTTTTCAATATAGACATTGGCGGTTTTGGCCGCTAAAAGCGGATCATCGGCCGTAACCGTTACACTCACTACCTCCATCCCAACCCTCGAATCAACCTTAAGCATGGTCTGAAGTTTTAAAACCGCTTCATTTAAATCGGGCTTGTAGGAGCCCTCCCATTTCAGATTTTTTTCATCCCAATGCTTCGCAAAAAAGAACCTTAGCAAATCTAGCTCTTCTACTACTTCCTGAGCCAAAGTTTTGCTTTTAATGATTTCAAGTAAAACCGAGCTTTTTTGTCTCCCGGAAAAAGTGTAAGAAAAATTGCTAAAGATCCCTAAGTTAAACAGGTCAGCATCTAAGCTTTGTTTCTGTGCTACGAGAATAGTGGCGGTTGCCGAGTAAGTGTGCTTTTTATCTGAAACAAAGCGGGTAAGAAAAATAGCTCCTACGACTGCCACAATAACCAAGCTCAGGATTAGAAATTTATATTTGCTAATGATTCTTACGAGCTCTAAAAGATCTTTTCCGATATCTGTATCATCTTCAAAAAATGGGGTATTTCTTTTCATAGATTGTATCTTCCTTCATTATTATATCACAAAAGAAAGATGATCCACGTTGTTCTAAATATATCCTCTAAAAAAATAAAAAACTAAACTCATCCACTCCCGCACTACAACATCGATGCCTTCGTGCTGCTGCCACCAATCATTTTGACTATAAACACTAAAGGGATTAGAGGTAACTCCATGAACCATTATCTTGATGTTTTTCCCGTGATAAACCTTTTGAAAAACCATTTTTGTGCGTCGAGTATGGTAAGGGGATGTTACAACTATAATTTTTTTGAAACCATTCCTTTTAATCAAGGGAAGGCTAAAAGTAGCATTCCCCAAAGTCGAACTCCCCTCCCTCACCATTAAGACAGCATTGCCAGAAATCCCCAAGGATTGGGCTTCTTCTTTCATTAAATCCGCCAAATTGTGCTGTCCCAACAAGGGGCCACCACACATCACAATACAGGGAGCAAGTCCTTCTTTGTATAACCTAGTTGCTTCAAAAACGCGATCCCCCACTCCCCCTCCCAAAACTAAAATAGCATCTGCTTTTTCCAAATGATCAGATACCGACAAAAAGCGTGCCATCTGGGTAAACCAAAAAGAATAGGTTAAAAAAAAGAACAAAATAAAGCCAACCAGGCATAGTAGAAAAATTTTAAAGGGGCGCATTTTTAAACCTTACAAATAGTTTGGAAATACTTATGGGTGGCAATTTGTCTTTCGTATTTTTCAAGAAACGCTTTCCGGGCTCTATCTCCCATTAATCGACACTCTCCCTCATTCTGATATAATTTTAATATCTTCTGAGCACAAGAATTAACATCTCCCGGACGAACTATTTCCCCACAGTTATTTTCAGCAACTATGCGACCTATCTCACAAGCAGAAGAACAAATAGCTAAGATTGGCTTTCCTACTGCCATAATGCCATAAACTTTACTCGGCAGGATAGTCCCCTGAAAACCAATCTTCATGGAAACCACTCCAATATCACAAGCATTCAAACTTAAATTTAGCTGCTCTCGCGCCTGAAAAGGTAACACAAAAAGATTTTTGAGTTTATGTCTATTGACAAAATCAACCACTTTATTTTTTTGCACTCCATCCCCAATGAAAAGGAAAGCAATTTCGGGCTTATCAGAGAGCCGTCTGGCAACTTCAAGCAGGGTATCTATTTCATGCACCATGCCTAAATTCCCTGAATACTGAACAATAAATTTTCCGACTAAATCATTCTCTTTCGCAAAGGAATTCTTTTCTTTGTCTAAGGGAAAAAGTTGCTTGCCATCCGCCCAATTATGGATTATTTCAATGCCGTTGTTCTTGCTAGCCGCCCCTCTCTCCAGTAATAAATGGTACATGTTTTCCCCAATACAAATGATCTTATCCGCTTTCTGGTAGAGCTTTAATATAATTCTCTCTGCCAATCGGATCACAGAGGGAATTTTAATAAGGCCAAGTTTTACCGCCACATCCGGATAAAGATCTTGTATATTAAGGATTAATTTTGAGCCCTTAAACAAACTCAGCAATAAACCTAAAAGGGGCATAAAGGGAGGGCTTGAACCTACGAAAATATAATTGGGACGCCGCATAAACAGGGCGCGTATAAACACAAAAGGGAACAAACTCAAATAATTGAGATAGCGATAAAGAAGGTTTTTCTTATCAAACCTAAAAACTCCTACCCGCACAATCTTAATACCGTTATAAACTTCTTTGATAAGAAAGTTTCTGCGGTTGCGCCCGGTAATTACCGTAACGTCTAGACCTTTCTTCACCAAATCCTCAGCCAGATCAGTCATAATCTGCGCCGTAGCATCTATATCCGGATAAAAACATTGATTAATAATCCAAATAGAAACCATAATAAAATTAGCTCTCCTCCACCTAGACCTTTTGCTTGGTTATGATAAAAGACCCTAGCACTAAGACATCCATCTTGGTACGCAAAAAACAATCAATGGCTTCCTCTAATTTACAAACAACTGGCTCATTCTCATTAAAGGAGGTGTTAAGCAAAACCGGAACTCCGGTTACCTCTTCGAATTTCTTAATTAACCTCCAGTATAGCGGATTTTCCTCGGGACTGACAGTCTGAAGTCTTCCCGTTCCATCAAGATGGGTGGTGGCTGGTATAATTTTTCTCTTGTCTTCCTTTATGGGATAAACTTTAAGCATAAACGGATCAGGATAATCTTTTTCAAAATACTCTCCGGTTTTCTCGAGCAAAATTGAAGGGGCAAAAGGACGAAAAGCTTCTCGCCGTTTAATCCGGGCATTCAAGACATCCTTCATTTCGGCTTTTCTCGGATCAACGAGGATCGAACGATTGCCAAGCGCGCGTGGTCCCCACTCCATTCTTCCCTGAAACCACCCCACCACATTTCCAGAAACCAAGCATTCTACTGTTTTCTGAACTAATAGCTCTTCATCTTTTGCACGCTGGATGTGTAACGTTGCTAATTTAGCTTTATCCCTTTCTATAACCTCCGAAACTTCTTCATCGGTATAAGAATTTCCCCAATAGGATCCAGTCATTATAAATTTGCGGGGATTTCCTAGTATCTGATTATAAAGATAATAAGCAGCCCCAATCGCTCCCCCCGCATCCCCCGCCGCCGGTTGAATATAAACTTCTCTAAAAGAAGTATAATCAAAAAGTTTGCCATTAGCCACACTGTTTAAGGCACATCCTCCAGCCACACAAAGATTTGGGCAACCGGTTCTTTCATATAAATAATTAAGGAGATGAAAAAAAGCTTTTTCATACATGGCCTGTAGAGAAGCCGCAATGTCTTTGTGTTTCTGGGTGAGCTCCTCTTTGTATCCGCGCGCCGGCCCTAATAAATCGATTAACTTAGAAGAATAAAGCTGGCCAATTTGGGGCTTCTGGTTTTCCCAGCTCATTTGAGCTCCCTTTGACCCGTAATGCTGAAAGAACTTAAGATCTAGCGAAAAACGACCGTTCTCCTCAAGCCGAACTATTTTTTCCATATCCGATAAATATGTGGGTTTTCCCAAAGCCGCCAACCCCATCACCTTGAATTCATCACCGTAATTTGTAAAACCCAAATATTGGGTGATGGCCGTATAAAAAGCTCCTAGGGAATGCGGATAATTTACCTCACTTAAAACTTTAATCTCATTTTGATCCCCTTTCCCCAGCATGGTACTTACAAAGTCTCCGAAACCATCCACCGAGATCAAAGCGGCCTCTTTGAAAGGGGAAACAAAAAAAGAGCTGGCTAAATGGGCGCGATGATGTTCAACAAAACAAAGCTTTGCCCGAATATCCTCTGGCTTAACTCCTAGCGCTTCACAAATAAGTAACTTAATATCTTTTATTTTAATGAGATTTTTAGTGCGACTCTTTAAAAAAGTCAGGGAAGGCTTTCTCTTTAAGGCAAAAACGATCTTCTTAAATAGATTGGCCCTAGGATCCCGATTAATGGCAATATAATCTAAGTCCTTAAGGCTAATGCCCCCCGTTTCCAAACAAAAATTAATCGCCTGGGATGGGATTCCGGCCCAATGTTTAATCCGTCTGAAGCGCTCCTCTTCAACTGCCGCAATCAATTCCCCATTCTTTACCAAACAGGCAGAAGAATCTCCGTGATAAGCATTAATCCCTAATATATAGAGATCAGACCGCATTTTTTATTTGTTCCCCTGTGCAATATTCATTTGCATCTCATAATATTTTGCATCAATTAAAAAGAAATACCAAAACCCCTGCAAAAAATGGAAAATCAATCCTTCTTTGCCATCCAGAAAACCTAATTTTATAAAATATCTATATAAAAAATAAAACAAAGGCCTTATTAAAACGGGCATCTTGTTCCATCTTCTCCATCTTAACATTCTTTTTTTATCAACGCTAGACTGGGAAGTTAAATTATAACCCCTATCTTTCATGAGCTGCAGGGCCTCCATCGTTGCAAATCTATTATGCTTGGCAATCCAAAAAGTTAGATCTTTTTCGCTGATATGCAAAATATCTTCTTTAAGCTTCAAAGTAGGCTCAGGGACAACTAAATGTTCATTAATTTCTCTTTCACAGCTGGCCTTTTTGTGCCTGACCAGTCTAAGTAGCCAATGTGGGTAATAACCACCATGCTTCATCCATCGGCCCATAAAATAAACTCTTCTTTTTATATAAAAACCATTAATCTGGGGTTTGACCGCAGGCAATCTCTTCTCTATTTCTATTTTCAATTTATCGGATAGGCGTTCATCAGCATCTAGAAATAACACCCACTCATTTGAAAAAGGTAAATTGCGCAAGGCCCAGTTTCTTTGGTCAGAAAAATCCTTAAATTTATGCTGGTAAATCTTATCCGTATATTTCGTAGCTATTTCCAAGGTTTTGTCATTGCTAAAAGAATCAACAATGAAAATATCAGACGCCCAACCCTTGACATTTTTCAGCAAAAGCTCAAGATTAAGCTCCTCGTTATGAGTAAGAATTATTACAGAAACGGAAAGCGACATTGTATTACCTCTTCTTCTATCATTTTATCAATTTGAATTAAATCATACAACTTTAAGCGAGCCAATGTTCTAAAACTACGCAGCTCCAAACCCTAGACCAGTGGACGTCACGATTGTCAAAAGCATTAAGCAGCTTGGTTATTTGCAGCTTATCAAAAAACGAGGAACCGTTCAACTTCTCCCTAACATAGTCTTTTAACTCGTTTCGTAACCATAGGTCAAAAGGCAAAGTAAACACCATTTTGCGGCGCTTAACAATGTCATCTGGTAAGCTATCACCCATAGCTTTTACTAATAACCTCTTTGGTAGATCCTTTTTTGCCTTCAGCTTTGCTGGCAGTTTTGCTAGAAGCTCGACCAACAGATGGTCAACAAAAGGGACCCGTACTTCTAAAGAATGGGTCATGCTAAAAACATCAGTATCTCTTAGAAGCTGATTCGCCATATATGAAGTTGTCTCAAGAAAACCAACCTGATCAAGCTCATCGCGAATTTTTAAATAATTTTGCGGATAAATGCTTCCGAAAGCCTGCTTTTTTATCTCGTCAATAAAATGGGGGGCAACTATTTCTTGGATCTGCTCTTCGGTAAAAACACCCCGATATATGGAATAGATTTCCGCAAGGTTTGAGGCGTTAGAAATAATCGAATTAAGCTTAACTGCCCGCGAATTGCGGCAATTATTAAGAAACGATCTTGCCGCTCTTTTGCCAAAAGGGATCAAGGCCAAACTATTCAATAATTTATTTAATTTGGGAACGTCATTAAAAGAAGAATAACCAAAAAATATTTCATCGCCGCCAACACCGGACATTGACACTTTAAGTCCATGGCGCACCGCCGCCTGAGAGACAAAATAGGTGTTGATCCCATCAATGGTGGGTTGGTCCATTGAGGATAATATCGTCTCCATATGGCTTACCAGATCTTGGCCTTTTATCTCAACCTCGCAGTGATCAGTAGCATATTTTGAGGCCATGATCCTGGCATAGGCACTTTCATCATAAGGCGTATCCGGCACTACAATTGATACGGTTTTTATGGTCTTATGTTCAACCTGGCGCATTAAAGCAATAATGGAACTGGAATCGATACCCCCGCTCAAAAATGTACCTACCGGCACATCAGATACCAGATGGCATTTTATTGTGTCAACCAAACAAGCCCTAACCAGCTCTACTGCGTCTTCCTCTGAAATATTCTTTAAAGATTCATCCAGAAAAGCGTGAGTAAGATCATAGTAATGCGTTTTTTTTACCTTATTTTGCCTAATCAACAAATAATGTCCCGACTCCAAAGAAGAGATATGTTTATTGATTGTTTTGGGGGCCGCGATAGACCCCTTTAGAAGAAAAGATCCAATTGCTTCCAGATCATTTTCTCTGGGCACCAACCCTGATGCCAAGATGGCTTTTATTTCTGAAGCAAAAACAAAATGATTATTGTTGTTAAAATAGTACAATGGCTTAATGCCCAAACGATCTCGCGCTACAACAAGTTGAGGTCCGCAGGACGTATCTCGCAAATCATAGATGGCAAAAGCAAACATTCCGCGAAGTTTATGCAGTAATTTTTCAATCCCCCACTCCTCATAACCATGAATTATAACTTCGGTATCTGAATTGCTTTTAAACTGATGGCCTTCATCCATCAGCTCCTTTTGTAGTTGTTTATAATTATATATTTCCCCATTGTAGACAATCCATATTTTCCCGTTTTCGTTGCACATGGGTTGCTTGGCAGATCCTGAAAGGTCAATTATGGAAAGTCGGCGATGGCCCAAGACGATACGGCTATCATGATATGACCCCTCATCATCGGGGCCCCGGTGAATTTGATTATCCATCATCTGCCCAACGGCCAAAATATCAGCAGATGTTACAACGCCATCAAATTTTAAGACACCAGCAATACCACACATAAGCTATACAACCTCAAATAAGTTTATAATCTTGCTTACATAATCTTGCCAAGATAAGAAGGGAACATTTTTAGGCGATTTTTTGCTTTCCTTGTTAAAAATCATATCCTCTATTTTTAAAGAGAGGGCTAAAGGATCAAAGGGAGCATAATAGGTGGCATTATCTCTACACATTTCTCGGTTAACCTTTGTGTCAGCTGCAATTATCGGAAGTCCCGCTATTTGCGCTTCTAAAAGTGGATAGCCAAAGGATTCACACCAGGAAGGGAAAACAAAAATATCCGCTATTCTATATAAATTCGTTATGGAATCAGAAGGGATTCGGCCCAGCACGATAACCTCATCTTCTATTTTCAAAAATTCGATTAATCGCTCATATCCGATTACAACCTTTGGCCGATCAGCTTGTGCGATGGTTAAAAGAAGTTTGATCCTAATTCCTTTATCCTTCAATATTTTTATTGCCCTAAACAAAATCTCGAATCCCTTATGCGGAGCAGGATGAGACACATAAAGCAATTTTATCTCCCCAGCTGTCTTTTCTAACATTTTCACGACATCGCCTTTGAGTTCGTGGGTGTCATGCAAAAACTTATTTGAATCAATGGCATGTGGAATCACACAGAACTTATCCTTTGGAATTTGAGGATAAATTGCGGAAATCATTTCGCGCATACTATTGGTTGGAGTAACAACGATTTCTGAAGCCATCATCGCACGATAAGCCAGTCTTCTGCGCAGTAATGTTAGCGCTTTTTCTGCCATGTTAATTTTTTGCATATATGGCTTCGAGAAATAAAGGGCGTTCCTTTGAAATACAATTTGTTTGCACCTGGTTTTTATGGGACCGAAATTTAAAATGGAAAGAATAATATCTATTTTATGTTTTCTGACCAGACTAGGGACACAAATCTGATGCCAATAAAATGCATGGAAGAGAGATTTCCTAACAAAAGAAATAGGATAAACATGAACATTTGGAGCAGAAGAAATTAACTTTGCGACGTCAGAATCAACATAAATGAAATATTCCCTTTTTTTGTCGACTTCTCCGAGGGCAGAAACAAAACCCCTTAGATGGCGCAACCCTCCGCCCATTTTTGCCGCGACGGCATTGACTAAAATCTTCAAGGAACCACCAGACGGTTTTATTAATAATACTTTTGTTTTCATTCTTAAATTCCTTTAAGGCCTATACACCTTACTCGTTCTAGTTCCAGTTTTTTCAAAAACATTCCGGCTTTAGCAAATAGGGGGGGACTGCCAACCATTTGCGCCTAAAAACTCTAAGCGTTTTTGAAAAGAAAAGTAGCTGACCTTAACCCCATCAACATCTACTTCACAATTTTCAAAAACCTTCCCTTCCAAGTTGATATTGGTCGTATAAACCGTGATATCAATCCCCTTTTCTACCAAGGCTTTGTTTAATCCATGGATAAAAGAGGTGGGACCACCTTGCTGAAAGGCCGGCCAATAACTCGGTGCTATGCATAATATTTTCATATACTTAAAGTACGCTTACTTTACCAGACGACCAAAAAGGTTAGCTCTGATGCCTGACAAGCCCTCAAATCTATTAACCACTCTTTCATAAATCATACCAAAGAAAAACAACAAACAATTAAACATAAAATACGATGGTTCTTTTTCAACAGGTTGGATTTCAACTAAATTAAAGCCAACTTTATGTGCAATTGTTTTGATTTTTGATAAGCTATTGATTCGGTAAAAAGTTGGATAGGTCATCTTATGCGGCCTGGCTGCCAATCCTCGCATACGATCCGCTAATAAAGCATGCAACCAATGCGGGGTGTTCCGGCTAAATAAGGTGACATAATGATACATGTTAGGGGTCCTAAAAAAGAATGAACCGCCAGGACGTAAAACCCGGAAAACCTCTCTCAAGAGATATTCTGGATCTTTTAAATGCTCAAATACGTAATCTGCCCATGCCAGGTCAAAGTAATTATCCGGAAAAGGGAGATTCTTCCCATCAATTATATAGGCCTCATCCAGATCAGAATTTTTTAATACTTCCGGGTCCACATCAATTCCCACCACCTTCTCTACTTTTCCTCTGAGAGATTTCTCTTTTCTTTCTGATGTCGTCCCGGCACCAACATTGAGAACCTTAAAATCAAAGCTTAGGCAACTTCCTATCCAATTATAAAAAGCTAATGTTCCATCATAGCTCTTATCAGGATAATATTTGCGCTTCAATTTATTTGTTAAGGACATATATATTTCGTTGCCCCGGTGAATTCACTTAAGCCTTATGGATCTTTCTATTGATCTTGGCGCTGTTTTTGAAGGCATTTCTTGTGTCAACAATGAGCCTGGCATGTTTTGTGATAAAATCATAATCATAAATTGAATGATCTGTTGCCAACAATACTAGATCGGTACTTTGAAGGCTTTTCTTGTTTATTGCAATAGAATTTTTGTGTTTTTTTGAGCCGGGCAATTTGTATTTTCTAATGTAAGGATCATTATAGGATACTTTTGCACCATTATGTTCTAAAAGCCCGATAAGCTTAAGGGAGGGGGATTCTCGCATATCATCAATATCCTTCTTATATGCCAGACCCAGGATCAAAACCTTGGATCCCTTTATAGGTTTCCCGACTTTATTTAGCGCGGAAATTACCTTTTCAACCACAAAATAAGGCATATTAGTATTAATCTCCCCCGCCAGCTCAATAAATTTAGTGGCAAAACCATATTGGCGTGCTTTCCAGGTAAGATAAAAAGGATCAATAGGAATACAGTGCCCCCCCAAACCCGGGCCCGGATAAAACGCCTGAAAACCAAAAGGCTTTGTCTTGGCTGCAGCAATCACTTCCCAGATATCAATATCCATTTTATCAAAAAGGATCTTTAGCTCATTTACTAACGCAATATTAACAGCGCGATAGATATTTTCTAAAAGCTTAGCCGCTTCTGCTACTTTTGTAGATGAAACTGGAACAGTTTTAACTACAATAGAATCATAAAGCGCTTGGGCAACTTTAAGGCATTTTTTTGTGCAGCCGCCTACGACTTTTGGCATAGTTGATGTTGAATGCTTCTTATTCCCCGGATCTTCTCGCTCCGGAGAAAAGGCAAGAAAAAAGTCAGCTCCCACTTTTAATCCGCTTTTTTCAAGCCTCGGTTTAATCTCTTCATCAGTTGTTCCCGGATAAGTTGTTGATTCAAGAACTATAAGCTGGCCGGCTTTCAGATGCCTGGCAATTGCTTCAGCTGCATTAATAACATACGAGAGATCCGGCTCCCTGCGCTTGCCAAGCGGGGTGGGAACACAAATAATTATACAATCCATTTTTTTCAGCTGCTCAAAATCACTGGTAGGAACTACCCCGACCACAAGCCTATCCGGGATATATTTTATATAGCTCTTTTTCTTTTTAATACAAGCAACCTTTTTCCTGTCAACATCAAATCCGGTAACGGAAAAGCCGGCCTTAGCAAATTCAATTGCCAGCGGAAGGCCAACATATCCCAACCCTATGATGCCGATATTAGCTTTTCTTTCTTTTATTTTATCCAGTATTTTGCGAAACATGGTATTTATTGTGTTTGTCCCAACGGTTTTTCCAGCTCAGAAACCAAAAATCCTCCCATTTTAAAATGATGGGTTAAAAATCTATTAACTTTATTGGGAATTATTCCCTGGACGGCTTGTTTAACCGAGCCAGCCGGCAGCAAGAGCAGATCCGCTTTTGGCCCATATACCGACACATAGTTAACCTTCAAAAAAGTTCTACAGAAAGAGCCCCATTCATCCCTAGTATAATAGCGTGCAATTGCTCCGTCCGTATAAGACTGAACTGTTTTATGCAACGATCCGGTTTTCAGTAACTTCCCGGAAAGAATTCCGCGAAGAATTCCGCACAAATAATAATTCCACCAACCCCGATAATAAACCATTATTACTGCTTTACCCCCTGGTCTCAAGACGCGCCCTATTTCTTTTAAAATATGGCTCGTATTTGCCGAATGGTGGATAACCCCCCAGCTCCAAACAAAATCAAAACTATTATCATCAAATTTTAAGCTTTCGGCATCCATTTTAGCAATATTAGCCTTAAGCCCAAAAACCCCCATGCGCTTGCTGGTGCTTTCAATTGCATGATCAGTAAGGTCTATCCCGGTAAAGGTTTTGGCATGGCTTGCTAAAAGTTGGGCATGGCTGCCATTGCCAACCCCTATCTCTAAAACATCTTTATCCTTAAGAGAAGAAAAATCAATAAACTCATCAAAGGGAATGCTCTTTTTGCCATCCAAAAAATCACTCGCTGCACAAAAAAACCGCTTATCGATTTCCTGATAATACTCTCGGGTAAATTTTTTAAATGGCAGATCTTTTTCCCAATCATAGGACATGGGATTGTTCTGCCACCAACCATAATTCAGGGATTGCCATTTTTGCTCTTCTTCTTTTGTTTTGGGCAATTGGGTGGGAACATTTAAATCCTCAACAATATTTCTATCAAATGGTTTGCTTCTACCAAACATGAAAGCCTCCTTTAAACTCTTCGTTTAAAATTTCTCATTAGCCTCAGACCCATCTCAATTCTTTATTTATCTGTTTTTTCTCAATAAGATATTTTAGCTGCGATAGTCTGTTGCATTTGCGGCCGCGAAACATTTCTTCTGTAAAATTAATCTTATTGAAAAAATCAACCAGCTCGTGCCCTCCCCGATCCAGCCCCCACTGTGGCTTATAGTAGTCCTTTAAAACAGTTAATATCTTTTTGAATCCGACCTTGTATGTCCTAGCATCTGAACCATGCTCTCCGGTAAAGACCAGGGAGCTCCCAGCCACCGTCTTCTGTGCAGCTTGGGCCAGGTTACGCACAGTGTAATTACCATCCTTTATTCCCACATTGAACGACTGGTTAGAGACCAGTCCTTTCGGGGCGGAAATGCCAGCTATAAAAGCGCTGCACACATCCTGAATATGCACAACCGGCCTCCAGGGAGAGCCATCGCTCTTGATCTCGATCTTACCGGTAGTGTAAGCACAGGCAACCAGATTGTTAAAAACAATATCACAGCGCAGCCGGGGACTGACACCAAATACAGTCGACGGCCTAAAACATACTACGGTAAAATTATCAGACCCTAAATCTTTAAGTCGGCATTCTGCTTCCCACTTTGTTCGGGCATAGGCTGTAAGAGGATTTTTATCACTTTTATCTTCGTCCAGCTCGTCATCAAGCTCAGAAATTCCGTACATGCTTTGCGAAGAAGAATAAATAAAATGGCTAACTCCGCTCTCTTTGGCCAGTCTAGCTAATTTTATAGTAGCTTTACAATTTATTTGTTCGGTTAACGATGGATCAAATTCACCTAAAGGATCATTGGAAAGCGCTGCCAGATGAATAATAGCATCAATTCCGGCCAGATCACTCTTTTCAATATCGCGAATATCTTTGATCGTCTGGCGTGTAACATTTTTTGTTACTGCCGAAATATCGCATCCCCTATAAAACCCAGTATCAAAACCGACAACCCCATATCCTTTTTCAGCCAGTCTCTTAGTTAAAACCAGGCCTATATAGCCAAGATTCCCCGTCACTAAAACATTCATTCTATTTTTTCTCCCAAGATTTTTGTCACAGCATCCCGCAAATTTTGTTCTCCTGAAACATGCATATATTTGCAGCCTGCGGCTTTCGCAGCCTGTTCATCGCGCTCATCATCACCAACAAAATAAGTACGTGACAAATCCAGATACAAGTCCCGTTGTGCCGCAAAGAACATCCCTGGCAGTGGCTTGCGACACTGGCAGCCATCATCCCAGTGATGGGGACAATGATAAATAGCATCAATCTTTCCTCCGGCAGATTCCATATCCTTTTTCATTTGTTCATGAAGAATATGCAGATCGCTTTCGCTCATCATGCCCCTGGTTATTCCTGCCTGGTTGGTCACAATAATCACTCTGTAGCCAGCTTGGGTAAGCATTGCAATTGCCTCTTTGCTTCCGGGAAGCCATTTGAACTCATCCCAGGTCTTAACATACTGGGCTTTAGGGGCTTTTTTGTTAAGGACACCGTCCCGGTCAAGAATAATTGACGGTTTAAACCGCAAAAATTCTTTTGTCATTTCCAAACGATCAAACGACCCCACGCTGTAGTAGCGATGATCAGAAACATAGGCAGCTAATTGTTTTTCCTCTGCCAGACGCGGATAGACCATGGTTTCAAATAAAATATTTTCCTCGGGTAAAAGGTCCAGCACTGACTTATCAATGATCGCGTAACAAATATCCACTCCCTGCAAATCTTTAGCGGTACGAGTTTTATCGTACTTAATAATAAACCCATTATCATCTACGATCACATTATCTTTAGTATATTTGTCCTTATTAGAATAAACCGTGAGCTGGGCTTTTACTTTCTTTTTCTTGTAATGTTGCCACATATCCTCTAGATTAAGCGGCCAGTAATTGTCACAATACATCAGCAGAAAACAAGGATCAATCTTTTTCGCGGCAAGTCTGATACGCGTGCCAGTATCATTTTCCTCGTCAGTAACAGAATATTCTATTTCTATACCAAATTTTTTGCCGTCGCCAAAATAATCCTTTACCACGTCAGGAAGATATCCAAGCAAAAGCAAAACCTTTTGAATTCCCTGATCACGCAAACTCTCAATAAGATATTCCAAAAAGGGCTTCCCATGGAATTCGATCATGGGTTTTGGCCTAGTATCGGTAAGCGGCTTAAGGCGCGTGCCTCGACCACCAGCCAGAATGACAGCTTGCTTAAGATAGTTTTTCATATTTTAAAACCTTATCCTGCCTAAATCAAATTTATCGGCAATACAATTTGTTTTGGGGCCAGTTGGTCCAGGCTGCGCAAAATCGATCGAGCAAAATTCAATCCGGTAACAACCACGGTAGAATTTTTGAAATCCTTAATTTTGGAAGGATGTTTAATGCTAACTGGCAAATTCAAATAATAGAGTCCATCTTTTTCATTGTTTTCATCTGCTATGCACCTAAAAGAAGAGAAATCACTTTTTAAATGGTAACCTAAAATAGGAAGCAGGCTTCCGGCCCCATATCCATAAATTATTTCTCCATTTAAAGACTTAAGTAATTTGGTCGTGCTTTCCATCATCTTCTTAAATACCCTATATTTATTTATTATTTCCTCAAGGGTTATCTTTTGTGGCATCGATTTCTCTTTTTTTTGATCGCTCTTCTTAAAAGCAACCATCATAGATCCCCAATAATAATCATTCATTTCAAAATTGATCAGTTCACAGTTTAACTCTCTTAACAAGTAAGTAAATGAGCGTAAGGAAAAATAATGGAGATGGTGATGGAAAATCAGATCGAATCTATAATTCTCTATCAATCTATCAAATCCTGGAAACTGAAATACAAATAATGTGTTGCTATCCACGCTGGCAAGTATTTTGCCCAAAAAAGCTTTGGGATCAACTATATGTTCTAAGACGTGGCTACTTAGTACAAGGGTGTTTCCCGCTTTTTTATATAAATTAGAATCAACATTCTCAAAAAAATCGCCTATGATCTTAATTTTGTCCGAAGACAATTCCTGCTCCTTCCCCTTCAATATAGGATCAATCCCCAAAAGATGATCGGCCTTATCAGCTAATCGATCTAACAAATAAAGATCATTACAACCTAGTTCAATAATGTTTTTATATCTATCGTTACCTGTTACTCTGTGAATAAAATCTAAGAACAAATCATTGCTCTTTGGGCTCATGCTTTTAGATGTCCTAAATGAATAATCGCTTCCATACAAAACTTCTGGATCAACCACATTAGATAATTGGGCATGTCCACATTCATCACAAACATGAAAAGATTGGTCAATTAAGCCTAATCCTCCCTCTACTTTTTCCTTTACAAAAACATCCGTCAGCGGTAAAGATGGCAGTTCAATTATTGGATCGGCTAGCGTTTTTTCACACAGCGCACACTTGGTCTTAGTTTTATAGGAAACATTTCTAAATATATCTAGATTCATTATTACCCGTGCTTTATACCCCAATCATAAGGGATATCTTTACTAAAAGGGGGAAGATAAATCATTTCATCTTTGCGATGAGGTTCTGTAGCGCAATTTGCCAGGATGACCATTTTATCTCCGTAGGCTTTATATCCATTGACGATGCCAGGGGGAATCTGAACTAGACAATAATTATCTTCTCCAATAAACAGCTCCATTAATTCTCCCCTCGTTTTAGAACCTTCACGCCTGTCATAAAGCACCAATTTTACTCGGCCAGAAAGCACCGCATTATTTAGAGTCATGGTTTTATGAATATGCCAAGCCTTAATTGTCCCAGGCCAGGCACAAGAAAAATAAATCTCTCCAAACTCAATAAAATGGGGATCAGTTCTTTTTAACATGTGCATAATTTTACCGCGCTCATCAGCAATCTGGCGCAAAGGAACAACCTTAACTCCATCAATCATAATTTTATCTCCTCCCCAACATATTTTCTGACTGCCTCACGCCAATCAGGCATTGGCCTAGTTAAAACTTTATTTAATTTGCTATTATCAAGAATTTCACAATCAGGTACAGGTGATTTACGAGAAAAAGCACTTGAATCAACCTCTAAAACTTTAGTGGGCAAACCAGCTGCTTCTACAATACAGCGCACATAGTCAGCCCGGGACCCACTGCCAGTATTAGCCAAATTAAATACACCTCGCAGCCCCGAGCTCAACATTAGTTGCATAACAGCAGCTGCTGCATTACCCGTCCAAGTAGGAGAGCCAAATTTGTCGCTGGCACTTTGCATAACTGGCTTTTTTTGCGCTTCACGGACACGGGCCGCAACAAAGTTTTTTTTATGGTTAACGGTTGCCCCATACATCCAACCCGGGCGAACTATAATACTCTGATCATAAGCCTCCTGAGCAGCCAGCTCACCTTCATACTTAGTTCTGGCATAAACAGTTTTAAGAACCACCGGATCGGTCTCTCTATAGGCTTTTTTTTCGTCACCAAAAAGACCACAACTGCTTAAATGGACAAACCGGGCCTTAACCTTTTTGCAGGCAGCAGCCAAATTAGCCACAGCCTTAACATTAATCCGTTCAGCCATTTCAGGATCATCCTCGCAAGGATCAACTAAGGGCCCAACAGTATTAATAACACCAAACGGCTTAAGGGAGCTAACACAATCACAAACTGCTAAATGATTAGTAATATCAAGTCGAGGCAAATCAAAAGGGACCGGTTCAAAAGACTCATTAGCAGAAATGATACGACACATATCATAAGCAAACATTCCTGCCCCACCCATAATTAAAACCTTCTTCTTAGCTGCCATCTCTGCTCTTTTTCTTGTTCGCTATGAAGCTATTTCGCCAAGAACCTTCTTTCTGATACTGGGTTAAAGTCCAATCCGGATTAAACTTAAGCCATTCACTACAGGCTCTTTGCTCTCCCAGGCTCGGATCTCCCTTGTAACAATACCAATCGTCAAAAATGATCACGGTTCCATCCACCAACAGAGGGGTTACAAACGCTAAAACCTGCTTTGCAGATTCATATAAATCACAATCTATGTGTACAATAGAAGCCTTTTTTATATTGTGCTTTTTTACTAGATTAGCGTTAAGAGTGTCTTTAAACCAACCTGGTACAATTACTGTTCGATTTTGAAGTATACCCTGTCGTGCTATATTTTTTTTAAAATCTTCTTGTGAATGAGAAAATTTTCCTTCAACGAAATCATGCGAAAGACAATCTACTCCTGTAGGTTTCGGAAGACCTTGAAAAGAATCAAAAGCAAAGAACCTCATTTTTCTCCACGATTTACTTCTTTCAATACAATCTTGTTCTGTATTCCAAAAACTCGGCGTATACGCGTTATGAAAAGCTTCTTCGAGGGCTCTAAATGCAGAAATAAACGTACTACCACTAGCTGATCCAAATTCTAAGTAATCGCCCTCTATCATATTTGATGCAACAAAAGCTGCAGCTTTATAAATTATACTGTTTTGAGGCGGTGGTATAATAAATCTACCCATTTTCGACCTTATAGGATCAATCATTCTTTTCAATGCCTTCTTTACTTTGGTCTTCACATTACATCCTCCTTAATTAAAATACGCTCTGGTCATAATAAGTGATACGCGTGCCATTTGCATCAAAGGCAAAAGGCATCTCATAAAGATCAGAGAGACTTTGTCTCACCGCTTCTTGGTTTTGCGGTTCAACATAAAAAAGAAAAAAACCTCCACCACCTGCGCCCAAAAGCTTACCCCCCACCGCTCCCGCTTTTCTTGCTTTTTCATAATATCCATCTATTTTCGAAGAAGAAATAACATGCGCTATGCTCCGTTTCAACGTCCAAGCCTCATGGAGGAGCTTCCCGAATCTGTGCGGGTTCTTGCCCGATGAGATGACCTCACGCAGCGGTCCTACCAGATTTTTCATCTGCCTAAGCACATCCATTTTATCTGGCGTATTTTTCTTTTGGACACCCAATACTTCACTGGCATCTCGCTTTAGACCAGTATAAAAAAGCATTAAATTTTTCTCCAATTGCGCTTTAACCTGTGGATTATAAAAAACAGCTTCGCCCGAAACTCTGCCATCGGTGTGAAATGTGAAAACATTGAAATCTCCGTATGAGGCAGCATAATGATCCTGAGCCCCCATAGTACGTCCCAAGATATCAACTTCAATTTTTGCAGCTAATGAAGCCAATGTTCCCTTGGTTACCATTTGGCCCAACAAGGCAAACAAAGCGTGTAAAAGACCCACGGCAAAACAGCTAGAAGACCCAAGGCCCGTACTAGCTGGCACATCAGAAAAAGTAGAAATTTCTATCGGAAAATCAATTTTAAGAAGTTTCAAGGCTTCGCGTACTATGGGATGCTGGATTTCTTCTACATCATTACACAATTCTACCTGGCTCCAATTGATACGGAATTTATGTTCCACAATACCCATTTGTCTTTTAACTGCTACATAGAGATATTTATCTATGGTTGTACTAAGAACCTGCCCCTCTTCTACTGAATAAAACGATCTTAAATCGGTTCCTCCGCCAACAAAACTAATACGAAAAGGTGTGCGAGATATAATCATATTTTGACCCGCAATCTCAACAATTTATATCTAATGTTGTTCCCCCTACCCTTGGCAAGATCAAATGCTTTTAATGAAGGGAAAATCCAGGTGCATAAATATCCAACAAAACACCTAAAACTCCTCCAATGCAACAATAAATATTCTCTTGCTTTTACAACATTGCCCTCATTCCACGCTTCAAGAGCAAAATCATACTGGCAATTCGCCTTTAAACAACTAATTTCTTTTTCATAAGCATCTTCAATCCCTGGTAATTCTTGGCACAAGCGATCTAAAATAATCATTGCCTCCCGAGAAAAAAGAAACCTGCAGCTAGCGGTATCGCCGGATCCCACTCTTCGTTTGGCCAAAGGAAGATCTACATAATCAAATTCATGATGATATGCACACCGCAATAAAACCTCATAATCCTCACTGGCACAAAAATTCTCATTTTCATAAAGATAGGGGGGGGATTCAAGAAACTTTTTGCGATATACCAGCGTAGCGCTGGTTGTGAAATTTCCACGCAACATTTCAGCAAAAACCCTTCCTCTTTTGGGATTAACTATTTTAAAAGAGCTAAATAGAGGCCCGCTGTCATTAAAATAAATTGCATCACAAAAAACCACACTGACTCTTGGGTTTGATTCAAAAAGCGGGATTTGTCGCTCAAGTTTTTCAGGCAACCACAGATCATCCACATCTAAAATGGCAACATAATCCCCCCGCGCTTCGGAAAAAGCTTTATTTCTGGCGACCGTAATAGGAACTGTCTGCTCGCTCTTAAAATATTTGACTTTTTCTCCGTAACTTTTCGCTATTTTAGCACTTTTGTCTGTACTGCAATTATCCCAAAAAATAATCTCCCAATCCTTATAGGTTTGAGCAAAAACACTATCCAGTGCCTCCCTTAAATACTTTTCCCCATTAAAACAGTTCATTACTACGCTAACTTTAGACATAATTATTAGAACCCCTCCAATTTTCATATATTATATCATAAAAATTGGTACTGTTCTCCTCTTTAAAAAACCAAAAAGTCTCTAGCTTCTAATCTGGAGCCGCACAAATCTGCGCTTCTTTCTTCCCTTTTATTATTTCGCTCTTCTCTCCTTCGCATCTGCAAATTTCATTGGCTTTTAAAAACAAAAGTGTCGCCAACATCAGCACGTTTACATTCAAAACCATTGCCGCATGAAAAAGACAAACAACAGCCGTTAAAACTACCAGCGAATATACTCGCAATTGAGTGTTTTGAAACCTGTGGAGCGAGAAAATTGACCACAGCATTCTCTTATACAACAGATACGCCGGGACTATCCCATAAACCAAGATAATATTCATCAAATCCACATGGGACGGCACTCCAGAAGGAGGAGACCACCTCCATCGGCCGATGAGGAAGGACAAAACCTGTCTTGGATCAGATAAAGAAAAGCCAAAAAAGGCATTGTAATAGCGCGGATCGGCCAAAAGGGTAAGCATCCGTCGATAGACCCATGACATAACCTTATAGTTAGCTATCAGGCCCACAACGGCAACAATCAGCAATATGGGAACAACAAATTTCCTCTGCACAAATAACTCGTAAAATAAAATGGAAACAACAAAGGCGACAATAGCTGTAGTTGAAAAAGTTTGCACCAACAAAAAAACCGAGACAGCCGCTAAGAGAAAATAAAGGATTTTTCTGCGCTCCCTAAATAAAACATAAAAAAACGTAGCGGTCATGGCTAAAATGGTCGGCATTACTAATATATGCGCCAGATAACCCCCTGTACGTATGCCAACGGAATAGCGATAATCCTGGAAATGCGCCAAGGCTTTTGAATTTAGCATCAACAAATAGGAACCAATTTGTGCGGTATTTGGAGCAGTAAATGGCAAGCCGAAATTAGCCGGTAATATAACCATGTTTTCGATTAACATATAACAGGTGGAAAAAAAGAAGAAAGAAAAAACCACCTTAAAAAAATACCTATTATTAATTTGAGAATATTTACTAAACAAAATTGGGAAGAAAAACAACAATAAAGTGTATTGGAGCATAGCCGTATCACGCCGAAAAAGCGCCACCACCAAACCAAAGCAACCAAACACTAAAAGTATTTTGCCCAGCTTGGAAGGAGCCCGAATTTTATTGACCAAAATATTCAACAATAGAAAAGAAAAGGTGAAAAAAGCATAAACCGATATAAAAAAGGCCGAAAGATATCCTCCGGCTAAAAGAGATAACAAGAAAGCAACTACTCCCTTAAAAGGATAGAAAACCACTAGACAAAAAGATAGATGCAAGACTAATTGGGCAAATTTACTTTCTTTTCTAGATTTTAAATTCATAGATATAATTTAGATAAAGGGTCAGTTCTCATGTATTCTTCAACCTCTTTTAAATCAGTTGAGGTATCCACGCTATAAGTGTGAAATTTGGTTTTTACCATCTTGACCTTATACCCGTGCTCCAACACCCTTAACATGTCGATTGATTCGGCAATCTCAAGAGGGGTAGCAGCTAAATCATTAAACTTTATCAAGAAATCTCGGCGAAAAGGAATAACACATACTTGCTTGAACATGGGAGCATTATTGACCCCTTTTTTTAAAGATGGTATCGGTTCTCTAGAAAAATAAAGGGCAAATCCTTGGGCGTCTACCACTACTTTGATTTCATTTCGGTCTTCTGCTTCCTCTTGGCTTTTCAAAGGGGACATCAAATTAGAAACCAATATTTCACAATCTTCCAATAATGGTTTTACTGCCTCATCAATCATCTGGGGGGGAAGCATGGGTTCATCCCCCTGAATCATTACCACCAGATCCATTTTTCGCTGAAGCTCTGCCTCAACCTTCTGCAAGCATTCTGCAGCACGATCTGAAGCCCGCTCATGAGTGTTAGAAGTCATAATAACTTTGCCGCCAATTAAATGAATATAATCGGCAATTTCTCGATCACAGGTAGCGACATAGACATCATTTAGTTTTTTGCTCATTTTACTTCTAAAATACACATGCCCCACCATGGGAACTCCCAGGATTTTTGCTAAAGGTTTTCCTGGAAAACGCGTTGAAGCCATGCGGGCCGGGATAATACCAATTATATGGGGGGCCTTTTTAGAATTTTCCATTCTCAAGTCTCCCCTATTTTAATAATGGCCTTGGCAACTTTCCCCTCTTTTTGCTTGGCCCAAGCCAGTGCATAATCTTTGAGAGGAAAAATATCTCTGGCCAAACCTTCAAATTCAAGCGTGGAATGATTTTTTATCGCCGCCAAAAAGTCTTCCCTTGAACTACCAAGCGAACCAATTAATGTTTTGTCAAAGCTTACAACCGACTCAAAATTAAAATCTAAACTTGCATAGGGTAATCCCAAAAGGAGAAGCTTGGCCCCAGCTTTAGTCTCAGAAAGTGCCTGCTTTAAAACCTCAACTTGCCCGGTTGCTTCAACAATGTAATCAAAATCTCCCAATCCTCTAATTTGAGTGTTTCCTTTAATGCGCTTATTTTTTATGTTCGCAACTCTTAATTCATTCTTATCAAAGACTACTACGCTATGCCCTCTCCCACACATGATCTGGGCACACAAATTACCAATCGTGCCATAGCCTAGGATTGCCACTTTTTTAAATGTTCCGTTATCTCCAGCAACTAGTTTTCCAATCCCTTTAAGAGACACAGCCAAGGGTTCAATCAAACAAGCCAGAGAAAGTTGTGTGTGCGCTGGGAGGCAATGAACAAAACGCTCTGGCATCGTCAGATATTTAGAATAGGCCCCATCAAAATTTAGAACCCCCAATTCTTTTCTTTGTTGACACCTAAGGGGCATATCCCTTAAGCAATAATCACATTCCCCACATCCTAAAATACACTCCCCAACCACTTTATCCCCGATCTTTAACCTCTCCACCCTGCTTCCTTTGGCAGCTACCACACCGGAAAATTCATGGCCCGGGACAATAGGATATTTTGCCCAGCCGGACTTATAATAATCCAACCCCCCCGCCGCCACTTCTAAATCAGTTGAACAAACTCCAACATAACACACTCTTATCAA
>JABMSE010000040.1 GCA_013204645.1 Candidatus Saganbacteria bacterium
AAATATGACTCCGAATGAAATAAATATTTTAAAATTCGTTGAAGCAGAGTGCGAAATCCATTACTCGAAGCTAAGCAAGAGGATGAGGCTGGAGCCGCACTATATTGCGTATCTCTGTGGCTGTTTAATTAAAGTTGGTTATCTCAGAGAACAGCCTTCTCGCAGATATAAAATTTTAGAAAAGGGTATCGCCGCCCTTATTCGGGAGTTTTTTGAGGTTAAAAGGAAATTGGATATAAGAATTGAGAGACTGGCCTATCTTCGGGATGGGACGGTTAGTGAAATCGAGAGGCTTGGTAAAGCGCTAAGACCAGAGGGGGTAAAATATGGGTAGTGAACAAAAGATACTAGAAACGATTAAGAAGCTAAAACAGGCTGGTCCGTCAGTGATTGGCGCGCAGGCTGGTTTTACATCTGCTTATGTAGATATTCTTTGCGGTTCTCTTCTTAAAGCTGGAAAAATCACCAAGGCAGAAGGTAGATATAAACTTGCAGTAGGTGGCAAGCAAACAGTTGGAACAGTAGAGGAAGTCCTGAAGAAGACAGGTAAGAAGGCCGCAAAAAAGCCAAAGGCTAAAGAGGAAAAGAAGGCAAAAAAGAAAAAAAAGAATTGGTACCCTGATTGGCTAAAATGAGATTTGGGTAAAGGAGGTGTAAACGTGCCTAGTGGAACAGAATTACGTGTTTTAGAAATAGTTGATGAAGCAGGGGGAGAATCCACTCCCTTTAATGTTAGCCGCCAGCTTCGCATGGATACTAATTATGGACAACTCTTGTGTCTATCATTGGCCAAGGCAGATTATCTTGATCTTAAGGCCTCTGGCAAAGTGGTCTTGACTGCAAAAGGCAAGAGCGCCCTGAAAAAATAATAAAATGGAAAAAGAAGGCAAATATCTTTACTGCATTGTGCAGGCCTCTGATGCCAGGAATTTTGGCAATATTGGCATTGGCGGCCGTGGAGATTCAGTAGCAACCATTGGCTATCAGGATCTAAGCGCAGTTATTTCGGATACCCCCACGGACAAGTATGTTGTCAGCCGGGAAAATATGACTGCCCATCAAAAGGTAGTAGAAAAAGCCATGGCTTTTTATGGGACAGTCCTGCCGGTCCGGTTCTGTAATGTGGCCGGAAGTGTAGAAGAAGTCCGCAGCCTGCTGAGAAAAAGATATTCCGAATTAAAGGGTTTACTAAAGGATATGGATGGAAAAGTGGAGCTGGGCCTTAAGGCCATGTGGAAAGACCTGAATAAAGTTTTTTCTGAGCTTGTTGCCGAAAACCCGGAAATCAAGAAAAACAGAAAAGAGACTAAATATTATGAAGATAAAATCGCCCTGGGAGAAAAGGTTAAGGCAGCCCTGGATACAAAGAGGGAATCCGAAGCAGATGAAATCATTAATCCGCTTAGAAAAATTTCTCATGATTATCGCCTGAATAAGGTTATAGGTGACAGGATGGTTGTCAATGCGGCTTTTTTGATAGAGAAGACACGGGAAAAAGAGTTTGATAGTTTAGTAAATAATATGGCGGCGGAATATGGGCACACACTTGATCTTAAATACGTTGGTCCTACGCCGCCTTATAACTTTGTGGAGATAACTTTAAGTCCGTAAGAAGGGGGGATAAACATGGCAGAGCAAGGAAAGGATTTTGATTTCGATATCGGTGGGATTTTAGAGGGACTAGGGATGGGTAAAGTTTTAGGTGTAGTGGGAAAGGGCAAAGAAGGTAAAGGAGCAAAATCAGAAGGGAAAATAAAACTAGGTGGTCTGCTTTCCGGCCTGGGGGGATTAATTGATACCTTGTCTGAATTGTCTGAAAAGGGGGAGGCCTTAAGCCGCACAGGCGAGATAGATATTGAAGGATTGAAAGGCAAAAAGGGCAAGGCCATGTATGGATTTACTATCCGCACTTTAGCTCCGGAAGAGCCGGGTTATAAAACTAAACCTTTTACTGTTTCCCATTTTGGCAATGTAAAAAAAGATAAACAGGGAAAAGCAGTGGTAGAAGAAGTGAGAGAGCCCATGGTGGATATCTTTGATGAGAAGGATCATGTGCTGGTAGTGGCGGAGATTCCCGGAGTGGATGAGGAAAATGTAAAAGTAGAAATAAAGG
>JABMSE010000041.1 GCA_013204645.1 Candidatus Saganbacteria bacterium
ATTTCTTTTGAACTGTAAATTTTCCCGCCAAGGGCGGGATCCCGACATTCCACTATTGAATATATTAATGTCGTCGGGACACTATTTCCAAAGATTTCTTGAAATTTCTTTTTGGGGAGTAGCTTCACAGGGTTCTAGATTATAGTTCTACAAACACGCGCTCAAAATTCCCTGCGAGAATTTTGGCGCTCGACTCTCGGCCTCGCTCTAGAAAAATGGAGACTGTCCCCGAATGGGGGCTGTCCCCATTTTTCTATCCATGCCCGCTCGGCCTCCGAGACGGTTTGTCGAACTATAATCTGGAACCCACGAAGCAGAAGATGCCCCCCATGGTTTATTTTGTTATAATTGCATAGTAATGACCAAGTTCAAGCTCATCTCAAAATTTAAACCCAAAGGTGATCAACCGCAAGCGATTGAGGGATTGGTAAAGGGACTAAATAAGGGATTGCCGTATCAAACTTTGCTTGGGGTGACAGGGAGTGGAAAAACTTTTTCCATGGCCAACGTTATCCAGGCCGTTCAAAAACCAACCCTGATTATTTCTCCTAACAAAACTTTAGCTGCGCAGCTCTGTCAAGAATTTAGAAGTTTTTTTCCGCAGAATGCAGTTGAGTATTTTGTAAGCTTCTATGATTATTACCAACCCGAAGCCTATATGCCGCACACGGATACCTACATTGAAAAAGATTCGTCGATCAATGAAGAGATAGATCGCTTGCGGCATGAAGCTACGATGTCGGTGATTTCCCGCCGGGATGTAATTGTGGTGGCATCGGTTTCTTGTATTTATGCCTTGGGCCGTCCCGAGGATTACAAAGCCAGCACTTTGATTCTAAAACTTGGGCAACGCATCACTCGCGATGAAATTATTGAACACCTGGTGTCTACTAAATATGAAAGAAATGATTTAGAAGTATCGCGCGGAAAGTTTCGCGTTCGGGGGGATGTGATTGAGGTCCAGCCTGCCCACGACAAAAATTTTATAAGGATCGAGCTTTTGGATGATAAAGTTCACAAGATATCAGAAGTTGAAACTGTTTCGCGAAAAGTGCTTTTAGCCCGAGGCTTTATTGGGATTTATCCAGCTACCCATTATGTGACTTTTCAAGGGAGATTAAAGGGTGCCCTAGAATCAATTCGAGAAGAATTAAACTTGCGCACAACTGAGTTAAAAAAACAAAAGAAATTAGTGGAAGCCCAGCGCCTGGAACAGCGCACCAAATACGATTTAGAAATGATAAAAGAAATGGGCTATTGCAGTGGCATTGAGAATTATTCGCGTCATTTGGATGGCCGAAAACCTGGAGAGCCTCCGGGAACCTTGATGGATTATTTTCCCGATGATTACCTGCTCTTTATTGATGAATCTCATATTACCATTCCGCAACTGGGAGGTATGTATGCAGGGGATCGTGCGCGCAAACAGAATTTAGTCGATTATGGTTTCCGGCTGCCGTCTGCCTTGGATAATCGGCCGCTGCGTTTTGATGAGTTTAAGAAACGCTTGAATCAGGCAGTCTTTGTTTCAGCAACCCCGGCAAAATATGAAGAGGAACATTCAAAGCAGGTAGTTGAGCAAATTATTCGTCCAACTGGTCTGGTTGATCCGCAATTAGAAGTAAAACCAACCAAGGGCCAAATTGAAGATTTGATTGGGGAAATTCGCAAGGTGATTGCCCGCAAAGAAAGGATTCTGGTGACAACCCTGACCAAGCGGATGGCGGAAGATTTAGCAGAATATTTGAATGAAGCCGGGTTGGCAGTCCGCTATTTGCATTCCGACATTAAAACACTGGAAAGGATAGACATTCTTAGGGGGTTGCGCTTGGGCAAATTTGATATTTTAGTTGGAATCAATCTTTTACGCGAGGGTCTTGATCTTCCTGAGGTTTCTTTGGTTGCAATACTTGATGCAGACAAAGAGGGTTTTTTGAGATCAGAGCGATCGCTCATCCAAACCATTGGCCGGGCCGCGCGAAACGTAAATAGTAAGGTTATTCTTTATGGCGATGAATTGACGCGTTCCATGAAAGGGGCGTTAAATGAAACCTCCCGCCGCCGAAAACTTCAGGTGAAATATAATAAAAAACACGGGATCACTCCGCAAACCATTATAAAAGAGATCCATGACATAGCAGAGCAGATTGAAGCGGCAAAAGTCAAAGAAATTCAAAAACTAAAAGAATTTGTACCTAAAGAAGAGGTGCCAGCTATAATCCGAGCGCTAGAAGAAGAAATGCAAGCTGCAGCGATTGCCCTGGAGTTTGAAAAAGCCGCTAAAATCCGCGATCGGGTAAAGGAATTAAAGAAGGCGTTTGGGATCGGGGGAAATTAAGCGAGGAACATTTCTATCACTGGTGGGCCTTGTTTTGTTTGTAGACGATCTTTACCTTTTTTCATAGCGCTTTTCACTCCGGTTAGATGAGCCTGGGCCTCACAAGCTTCATAAACTCTTTTGCAGGTGATGGGCTTAACTTCCAGCATCGTATCCATGAAACTTTGTTCAGAACGCAATTGGTAGATAAAATGTAGGATAAGGCGTAACTGCCCGGTTTGCATGGCATCTGGTGCTTTGCGGGGCTCGCCCGTAATAAGATTAAAGAGTCTGGCTAAAGTTTTATTGCTAAGCTCCTTTAGTATTTTTCTGACGGTACTAAAATTCCTTGCTTCTGCTTCGGTTGCTAAATTATTTGAAAAACTAAGCCTAGTATCACCTGCCCAGAAGAAGTCAGTTTCAACATCCCGATACCAAGCTACAGCCAAGACTGTGCGGAGGTTGGTGTCATTAAGTAATTCGCAGAACAGTCCTATGTCCGTTGCTTCGCCATGAACTAGTAAGGGGCGCAGGAATTCATTTTGAGCTTCTATACTAGTTCGAGTTGCTAAGCTCCAATTTATTTTGTCTACCGCTTTGGCTAGGGAAGTTAAGGTTGCTTTGGTAACGATTTGGCCAAGGGCAACTGGTGGGTTTTCTAGCAGATCCCACAGGTTTCGCGTTGTTCGGCAAAAGGTTAGGAGGTCAACTTTTAGTGAGGTTGGGCTTGTACTTCCCCCCCGCTTTCTTATTTCTTCGGATACTAATCTGGGCCCCTCGCGCTGGCGCCACGGTCTAGCACTAAACTGTAAAGAAGGTGGTGGACCTATTGCTGGTCTTCTAGAGTTTACGGCTGTCATTTAATTTAAGCACTTGCTCCTGCCATTTTTTTATCTTACTCCTCTTTAGCTTAATCTCACCATATATATATCGTAAGGTTTAGCCGGAAATTTCAATATTTCTGAAATAAACCTTAAAATTTTCCCGCCGTACCATAGGGATAGAATAATAATGAAATCGGCGGGATCCCGACATTCCATTATTGGATATATTAATGTTGTCGGGACACTGTTTATACAAATATTTTTATGTTAAAATGAATAGAAATTGGGGGGTGTTGAATATGGCAGAATTTGGAAATGTTTTAACGGCAATGGTGACGCCATTTAAAAAGGATCTTTCAGTCGATTATGCTCGGGCAGAAGAGCTGGCAAATAGGCTTTGTGAAAATGGCTCCGATGGTTTGGTTCTTCATGGTACAACCGGGGAGTCTCCAACCCTAACTCATGATGAGGAATTTGAGCTTTATCGAGTAGTCAAAAATGCCGTTGGCAAAAAATGCAAAATTATTGCCGGAACCGGCTCTAACTCAACGGCTACAACAATTGCGTCAACCAAGAAAGCAGAAAAAATTGGTGTAGATGGCGCTATGATTGTCGTGCCTTACTATAATAAACCACCGCAAGAGGGATTGTATCAGCATTATAAGAAGGTGGCCGAAAATACTTCGCTCCCTTTAATTATTTATAATATCCCCGGAAGAACCGGAAGAAATATGGAGGCCGATACTGTGGCCCGCTTGGCTGAGATAAAAAATTATAAAGCTGTCAAGGCAGCCTCGGGTGATTTGGAGCAAATAGCATCTATTCGAAAGAAAACCCCCAAAGATTTTCTGCTTTATAGTGGGGATGATAATTTAACTTATGCTGTTCTGGAGCGGGGAGGGGTTGGAGTTATATCCGTTGCCTCCCATCTGGTGGGACGTGATCTTAATCAAATGGTAAACCTATTTCTTTTGGGAAAAAAGAAAGAGGCCAAGGCAATCCATAATAAATTGATGCCATTGTTTGATGCTATTTTTGTCACCACCAATCCTATTC